>JAGLEA010000099.1 GCA_023145315.1 Psychrilyobacter sp. | reverse complement strand
TAAAATCAAGTGGTATCGGGTTAGATGAAAAAACTAAGGAAAAGATAAATGAAATAAATTTAAGATTATCTCAACTTAGTAATGACTTTGGAAATAATGTTACTGATGCAACTAATGAATATGAATTAATTATTAAAGATGAGAAAGTTTTAGATGAGTTTTCTAAACTAGATAAAAAATCAGCTGAAGTAGGAGACGGTACTTGGAAATTTACTTTACACGGACCTTCGTTTGTTACATTTATGAAATTCTGTAACAATAAAGAATTAAGAGAGGAGCTTTATAAAGCTTATACAACAAGAGCACCTCAAAATGGAAAATTAATTGAAGAAATTTTAAATTTAAAGGATGAAAAAGCTAAAATCTTAGGATTTAAAAACTTTAGAGAACTTTCTGTTGCATCAAAAACTGCAAATAATGCAGATGAAGTTGTTGGATTCCTTAAAGATTTAGGAATGACAGCACTACCTGCAGCAAAAAAAGAAACTGAAGAATTAGAAAAATTTGCAAAGGAAGAACTTGGTTTAGAGAAATACGATGTTTTTGATACATCATATGTTTCTAGAAAATTAAAGGAAGCTAAATATAGCTTTGATCCTTCATCTGTTAAACCATACTTTGAAGTGAATAAAGTTTTAGATGGAATGTTTTCATTTTTAGACACAACTTTTTCATTAAAATCTACAAAAGTAGAGGATACTAAATTATGGAATGATAAAGCTCTTGTATACAAATTAGAAAGAAATAATCAATTATTAGGTCACCTTATCCTTGATCTAGAAACAAATGATGTTAAACAAGGTGGGGCATGGGCTAATAAATGGACTACAAGTCACGATATAGATGGAAAGAGAGTTCCGTCTATTGGAATTATTGTTTGTAACTTCCCAGCTTCTAAAAATGGTGTTCCATCACTTTTAGATCACTCAGATGTAGTAACTTTATTCCATGAAATGGGACATGCTCTTCATAATCTTACTTCTCAAGTTGGAGAGATTTCTGCTTCAGGATTCAATGGAACAGAGTGGGATGTAGTAGAATATCCATCACAATGGTTCCAAGAATTTGCTTCTAATAGAGCAATTATAAAAACATTTGCTAAGCATTATGAGACAAATGAAGTTATCCCTGATGAACTTGTGGATGCTATGTTAGAATCAGAAAAATTTGGTGTTGGAAATGGTAATAATAGACAAGTTGAATTTGGATTATTTGATATGAGTATCTATGATGGTCCTCACTACACTGAAGAGGAAGTTCAAGCAAAATTAGAAGAGGTTAGAAACTTAGTTTCTCCTATGAAAACTCCTGATTATGTTAGATTCCAAAATTCATTTAGCCATATATTTGCTGGTGGGTATTCAGCAGGTTATTATTCATATAAATGGGCTGAAGTATTATCAGCTGATAGTTATTTAGAGATGACAAAGGGTGGAGTCGTTAATAAGGAATTAGCAAATAATTTCTTTGATAACTTATTATCACTAGGTGGATCTGTAAATATGAAAGAAAGTTTTGTAAAAGTACATAATAGACAACCAGATCCAAAAGCATTATTAAAATTAACAGGGATACTGTAAGAAGATAAATTTGGCTTCTCACTTGTGAGAACCTTTAAGGAAGAGTCTAGAATTAATTTTCTAGACTCTTTTTTTTGATAATTATGATATAATACTCTATAAATAATTTTTTAAAATAGGGGGAACTATGCCTAGAAATAT
>JAGLEA010000098.1 GCA_023145315.1 Psychrilyobacter sp. | reverse complement strand
AAATCTAATACTTCTTTTTTAGTCACAACTATATCTATATCTCCTACATCTTTTTTTTTCCTTCTCAAACTCCCTGTAACTTCACATATATACCCATTTTCTTTTAGATATTTTTCTACTCTCTCATATTCTTTTATAGCGACTTCATATTTAAATCTCATATTTAAATCTCCTTTTTCCTAACAGCCCAGACAACATTTTATTTTATTTAGTTTAGCATAGATATAGAAAAATCCCCACCTCAAATTATCGAAGTAGGGATAAGTTCTTATAAATAAAAAAAACTTACCAAGTGTAAGTTTTTTTTATCAATAAACATATTGACATATAGTCTTAAAAGGGGGGGCTTAAGCTCTATACGATTTTCAAAGTTTCCTTTGATCTGTTAAAAGTATACCCCTTCTTTAAATTAAAGTCAACCTTTTTCAGAACATTTTTAAAACTTTTTTCTATAACAAAACACTCTTATTTATTTTGTGTTAGATTATAATCCATAATGCACAAATACAATCATAAGTGTTATACTTAACATCTGATTTTTCAAAAAAAAAAGTTATTAAAAATTAAATTTTAATAACTTTTTAAACTTTTAAAATAATGCTTACATTACCTCAAATTGATCTTTTCCAACTGCACATAACGGACAGATCCAATCTTCTGGTACATCTTCCCATTTAGTTCCTGGTGCTACACCTGAATCTGGATCTCCTAAAGCAGGATCATAAACATAACCACATACTACACATAACCAACTTTCCATAATAACTCCTCCTTTTTTTCTTTACGTAATATATTCTACAATAATTTTATGTTTTTTACTAATAATTTTTTTGTTTTTCTTCAAAATAACTTTGTGGGTGTATACAAGCAGGACAAACTTCTAAAGCTTCTTTAGCTTTATGAACAAATCCACAATTTTTACACTTCCACTCCACCTCTACTTCTCTACTAAAAACTCTATTTTTTTCTATATTTTCTAATAACTTTTTATACCTGTCCTCATGAGCTTTTTCTACTATAGCTATATTCATATAAGCTGCCTCTATCTCAGGAAACCCCTCTTCTTTCGCTTTTTTTGCAAAACTAGGATATATTTCTGTCCATTCCTCATTTTCTCCATTAGCTGCATTTTTTAGATTTTCAATTGTTGTTCCTGCTTGATTAGTAGGATATGTTGCTGTTATTTCTACATCCCCACCTTCTAAAAATCTAAAGAATCTTTTTGCATGTTCTAATTCATTAGCTGCTGTTTCAGCAAATATCTCAGAGATTTGAACATACCCTTCTTTCTTTGCTTTTTTAGAATACAAAGTATATCTACTTCTAGCTTGGGATTCCCCTGCAAATGACTTTAATAAGTTTTTTTCAGTTTCTGTACCTTTGATCGACATAAATAACCTCCAAAAATATAAGAATAATAAATTAAGCTTGAGTTGAGTCTACAAATACTCTACCTTGCATCTCTCTATCTAACATAAATAGACCTGTTCCCTTTCCTTCTACCATTTTTAGTTGTTCCAATACTGCTGATACATGAGCCTCTTCTTCTACTTGCTCATTAATATACCATTGCAGCATATTTATAGTTGCGTAATCTTTTACTTCGTGAGCTACTCCTAAAACATTATTTATAGATTCAGTAATAAATTGCTCATGCTCATATGTATCTTCAAAAACATCGATAGAATTTGTCCATTCTAATTTTACCTCTTTAATCTCTCTTAATATTGCTCTTTCTCCCCTCTCTAAAAGATAATCAAAAAGCTTTAACGCATGTGACATCTCTTCTTGATATTGAACTCTCATGTAGTTTGCAAAACCTGGAAGATTTTTATCTGTAAAATATGCACTCATTGAAAGGTATAAATTTGCAGAATACATCTCTCTGTTTATCTGTTCATTTAAAATATCTAACATCTTATTATTCATTGCCATCTTGTTCCTCCTAATTTCATAATATATCTTTAGTATACCATATTTTTTATAAAAAAAATTCTCCCTAAACTCAGTAAAAGTTAGGGAGTTTCATTCTTATCTACTTTCTAAACAATCCTTACATACACCTTTAAAATAAAGATGATGCTCATTCACTTGAAAAGCTTCTAATTCTGGTATAGTAAGTTTTTCCATACCAATATTAAGATCACTCACACATCCGCAATCATCACATTTAAAATGCCCATGTATACTTGTATCAGCATCATATCGAGTCTCATTCTCTTCTACCAATATTACTACTGCTATTTTTTTCTCTACAAATAAGTTTAATGTGTTATATACAGTTGTCTTTGACAATGTAGGTATTTCAGGAGCTAAATTTTTATACATCATATCTATAGTTGGATGGTTTTTATTTACAATAAGGTATTCAAAAATTTTGATCCTTTGATAAGATGGTCTTATATTATGCTTTTTTAAATAAGAACTTACCTCTTCTATATTTAGTTTCATCTTCTCTCCCTCCTATTTTTGTAATCATTTCATATATCATTCTATTACATTTAAGAGGTTTTGTCAATTAATAAGTTTTGAAAGACAGTAGTATCCGAGCTACCTTTGAAACACTCACAACTCTTATTTTTCATTTCTTCTAAAGAATTATAAAGTAAAAAGAAGATAGAACTTTCGTTCTACCTTCCATATTGGTTTTTCTTCCTACTACTTCTAATTTCTTAGTTGAAAAAATTAAATTTGTAAGTTGCTCCTGCTGAGATTACAACTTCTGAATCTGTTCCAGCTGTTCCTGATACAGCTCCATTCATCATAATATTTTCAGATACTTGAGCTCCTAATCCTATGGCAATTGAAGATTCTCCTCTAAAGTTACCATATCCTACACCAATTTGCCCTTCTCCTTTTTTCATTGCTTGATATTTGATTCCTGAGATAGCTGCTACTCCTGAGATACCTTTTCTTGATTCAGATTTTAAAGAACCGATGCTTTCTTTGTTCTTCGTGATTCTTTCATCATTGTCATTAATTGC
>JAGLEA010000097.1 GCA_023145315.1 Psychrilyobacter sp. | reverse complement strand
GTTTACAAAGAGCTTTTAAAATGGCCGGAGTTGAATATTTACTTTTCTCTTTATGGGAAGTTCCCGATGAACAAACTAAAGAATTAATGTCAATCTTTTATAAAAATTGGTTTTCAGGAATGGAAATACGTGAAGCATTTAAAAAGGCTCAAAATCAAATGAAAATAAAATATGTCGGCGTAAAAGGAGCAGTTTTTGCGTGGGCTGCTTTTGTGCTGATGAAATAAAAAAATAATATAGTTAAAATGAGAATATTAATTTTAGACAACTATGATTCATTTACTTATAATTTAGTTCACTACTTAGAGGAGCTGGGGGAAAAAGTAGAAGTTTATAGAAATGATAAAATAACAGTGGAAAAAATAGCAGAACTATCTCCTGAAATAATTGTGATTTCACCAGGACCAAAAACTCCTACAGAAGCAGGGATTACTTTAGAAGCCTTAAAAAAGTTTTATAAAATAATACCTATTCTCGGAATATGTCTCGGGCATCAATCTATTATACAGATGTTAGGTGGGGAAATAATAAGAGCAAAAGAACCAGTTCATGGAAAAGTAGATAATATTATTCATATAGGGATAGGAGTTTTCAAAGGCCTTAAAAATCCGCTACAGGTAACTAGATACCATTCTCTACTCGCAAATCCAGAAAAATTACCAAAAGATTTAGAAGTCACAGCAAAAACTAAAGATGGTGAAATAATGGGTGTAAGACATAGAAAATACCAATTAGAAGGGGTTCAATTTCACCCAGAAGCTTTATTAACAGAGTGTGGTCATGAGATGCTAGCTAACTTTTTAAAAGAGGCAAGAATTAGGAAAAGGGATGTATAATGAAGAAAGCTAAGATAATAGAATTTCACACACAATTAAATAGTATGGAAATGTTTGAAGCACTAAAAGAAAACTCTAGATATCCGTTTTTTTTAGATAGTGGAATGGATAGGGAAAAACTAGGAAGGTATTCATTTATTGGAGTAGATCCATTCTTAGTGATAAAAAAAGAGAAAGAAGATATTATATTAGAAGAATATGACTACATAAAGAATGAAAAAAAATATAGAAAAGAGAAACAAAAAAAAATATTTCAAGTTTTGGAAGAAAAATTAGAAAAATATAAGATAGATAGTACAGAGATACCGTTTGTAGGAGGAGGAGTTGGATATTTCTCCTACGAATTGGCACATGAAATAGAAGAACTACCTTCTGATGTTGTAGAAGATCTAATAATTCCAGAAGTTATAATGGGGTTTTATGATGGAATCGTAATAGTAGATCATCTAAAAGGTAAAAATTATATATCGGCAATAGGGTTTAAAGAAGAAAGAGAAAAAATTATAAAAAAAATAAATGATAAAATGGATATTGCTAGTATAAAGAGGGAGATAGATAAAATAAAAAATCAAGATACACCTAGTAAAACTATAGTTAAAGACAGAGAGATAACTTCTAATATGACAAAAGAATATTATTTAGAAGCTATTTCTAAGCTAAAGAAGTATATTAAATCTGGTGATATCTATCAAGTTAATTTTACGCAAAGATTTTCGTGTGATTTTGACGAAAATCCATATAAATTATATAAAAACTTGAGAGAGATAAATCCAGCTCCATTTGCTGGTTTTTATGACTTTGGAAGTGGAACTATAGTTTCGAGTTCTCCAGAACGATTTGTAAAACTAAAAGACAAAATTATAGAAACACGACCTATGAAGGGAACTAGACCACGTGGAAAAGATGAAATAGAGGATAAAAGATTAAAAAAAGAACTAGTTAGTAGTGAAAAGGATAGAGCAGAACTCCTAATGATAGTAGACCTTATGAGAAATGATATCAGTCGTGTATCAGAGAGTGGAAGTGTAAAAGTTCCAGAATTATTTTATTTAGAGGAATATGCTACAGTATTGCAGATGGTTTCAAAAGTAGTAGGAAAACTAAAAACTGAATTATCAGCAATAGATGTTGTTCGTGAGATATTCCCAGGTGGTTCGATAACTGGTGCACCAAAGATAAGGGCTATGGAGATAATCAATGAACTAGAACCAACAACACGTAATATATACACAGGAAGTATGGGATATATAGGATTTAATGGAAATATGGATCTAAATATATGTATAAGAACTATTGTATTAAAAGATAAAAAAGCCTATTTTCAAGTAGGAGGGGGAATCGTATGGGATTCTGATCCTGAAGAGGAGTATGAAGAGAGCTTAGTCAAAGGAAGGGCCTTGGTGAGATCATTAAATAAAACGTAGGAGTTGAATTGGATGAACTATATTATATCAAATGACAAATTCATATTAGCAGAAGACTATCATATAGATTTAGAAGATGGGTTACTATATGGATATGGCGTTTTTGAAACTATATTAGTAGAAAATAAAAAAGCAATCTATTTAGAAGGACACTATAATAGAATGATATCTAGTCTTGCTAGATTAGATATAGAATTCGAGATGTCGCTAACAAAATTGGAAATGTTTTTAGATATGTATATCAAAAAAAATGAATTAGACAAAACTATTATAAGAATAACAGTGTTTAAAAACAAAAATTCATCTGACATATTAATTACAAATAGAGAATTTTCTTATAAGAAATCAAAATATAGAGATGGATTCAAGATGGAAATTTCAGAATTTAAAAGAAATACACACTCTCTATTAGCCAATGTAAAATCAGTTAATTACTTGGAAAACATCTATGCTCTTCGAGCTGCAAAAGCTATCGGTAGTGATGAAGTAGTTTTTCTAGATACCCAAAATCATATATCTGAGGGTGCCACTTCTAATTTATTTTTTATAAAGGATGGAATAATCCATACACCATCAAAGGAGTGTGGGATATTAGAAGGTATTATTAGAAGTAAAATTATAGATCTTGTAATGACAAATAAGCATTTAACAATTAAACAAGGTTTTTTTAGTCTTAGAGATCTATTGAATGCAGATGAAGTTTTTTTGACTAACTCTATAATGGGAATTATGCCAGTTTCAAAAATAGCTCATACAACTTATAATTTGAGCAAGTATTATATAACGGATCTTTTAATAGAAGAGTTTAATAAAAGTGAGTAAATAAATTTAGGAGGATTAGAATGAAAATAAATAGAAAAATAGGGATTTTGATAGGTATATTATTAATTACTGTAATATCACTAGGGAAAGTAGAAGAAGAAAAAATGACACAAATGAATAAAGTGTTATCAGATGTATCTTTCGCATTAGAAACAGAGCACTATAAAGATATAGATATTAATGATGAATTTTCAAAAAATGTTTTAAAAAATTATCTACAAACACTAGATTATAACCATCAATATTTTATGCAAGAAGAGGTTGATGAATTTTATAAAAAATGGGGTACACAACTAGATGACGACTTCCTAAAAGGAAATTCTGAAGCAGCATTTGAAATATACGAAGTTTATAAAAAAGCCGTTAAGAGAGCATTAAAGTACCAAGAAAAACAATTGAGATGGCCGGTAAAATTAGATTTTACTAAGGATGAAAGTTTAGTTTTTGATAGAGAAGATATGCCATATTTCAAAACAAAAGATGAATTTGAAGGACATTGGAAAAAGATGCTAAAATCTTCAATATTATCTTTAGAAGAGTATGAGAGTTTGACATATAAAGAAAGTATAGATAGAATGAAAAAAAGACTTAAGACAAGAGAAAAATTATTGGAAAAGAAAACGACAGATGATATATATTCTTATTTTGTAAACTCATATTTGAAAGAATATGATCCTCATACATCATATATGTCTGCTAGAGAATTAGAGCAATTTAATGTGAGTATGAATCTAAAACTTTCTGGTATAGGTGCAGTTTTAACTATGGAAAAAGGATATTTAAAAGTGGTTAAATTAATAGCTGATGGTCCTGCATCAAAGGGTAGACAACTACAACCAGAGGATAAGATAATAGCTGTAGCCACTGATGGTAAGGAATTTGAAGATATTATGGATTGGCCACAAATGGATTCAATTAATCTAATTAGAGGTAAAGTTGGAACTACTTTGAAATTAAGAGTTATTCCTAATGGTAGTAAAACAGCAAAGGAGTATACTTTTGTAAGAGAGGAGATAAAAGTAGAAGATAATGCTGCAAAGTATTTCATTAAAACTGTTAAATCAAAAGATAAAGAATATAAAGTAGGAGTAATAAATTTACCAGCCTTCTATATGGATTTTACAGCATATGCTGCAGGAGATAAAAATTATGCTAGTACAACTAGAGATATAAAGAAGATAATAGAAAAATTAAATAAGGAAAAGGTAGATGGACTTATTATCGATCTTAGAAATAATGGTGGAGGATCGCTTAGTGAAGTAAACAGTCTTATGGGATTATTTATACCTTATGGACCAGTAGTACAAGTAAAAAATGGAACACAAGTTAGTTATCAAGGTGATAGCGATATGAAAGTTTATTTCGATAAACCTGTAATGGTAATGGTAAATAGACTCAGTGCCTCAGCTTCAGAAATATTTGCGGCTGCTATGCAAGATTATAGACGAGGATTAATAGTAGGAACAGGTACTTTTGGTAAGGGGACAGTTCAAACTATGAAAGCAATGGAGTTAGGAGAATTAAAGTTTACAATCCAAAAATTCTATAGAATTAATGGTGGAAGTACACAACATAAAGGTGTGACTCCAGACATATTATTTCCAGTAGCTTATGATAGTGAAGAAGTAGGAGAAAGCTCATTAGATAATCCTCTAGCTTGGGATGAAGTAGATTCACTTATTTCAAAG
>JAGLEA010000096.1 GCA_023145315.1 Psychrilyobacter sp. | reverse complement strand
TTATAATCTGCTTTATTAGGAATATCTGTAATTATTTGCTCTTTTTTTACTGCAGTCATATATTTATCATCTATCTCTTTACCAATATAAGTTAATAGACCTTTTTCTTTTGCTTCTTCTTCTGTAATTAACTTAATCTCTCCTAAATCTTTTATACTTGTCACTCCATTCACTATCCCACTTGCATGAGGTTCTACACATTGAGCTCCGTCATTCCAATATACTTTATATCCATTATATTCTACTGGATTATGTGATGCTGTAACTACTACTCCAGCTTGAGTTCCTAGCTCTCTTACTGCAAATGAAAGCTCAGGTGTTGATCTTAATGATTCAAATAAATATGCTGGTATTCCATTCGCAGCTAGTACTAACGCTGTATTTAAAGAGTACTCTACTGATCCTATTCTACAATCATATGCGATTACTACACCTTTTTTTCTTACTGCTTCAGCATCTACTTCTAATAAGTAGTTTACAAAACCTTGTGTTGCTTTTCTAATCATATATTTATTCATTCTATTGATTCCGTTACCTCTTATTCCACGAAGTCCACCAGTTCCAAATGCTAACTCAGTGTAAAATCTTTCCTCTATCTCTTTTTCGTTGTCTTTTATAGATGCTAATTCCTTTCTATCAGCCTCATCAATAAATGGTGAATTTAACCATACTTCGTATTCCTTCATAAATTCTTTCATTATTCTACCTCCATATTTTATTTATTATACTATAATATTAACACAAATTTTATTCATTTGTAATTTTATTTATTTGCTTAATTGTGTTTCAACCTCTTAATTTATTAATTTTTTTAAACAACTATGCTCTTTTTTTTCCTATATAAAAAATCTATCAATGTATAGGTGTCTGATTTCTTTTTTATAAAATTCATAAACCTTTCTGTTTTAAATAGCTTTAATGCTTCTAAATCATTTATCAATTCGTCTAAACTTTTTGACAAAATATTTCCCGTCCAATCTTCACTAGGATTATTCCCTACCGTTTCCCATATATTTTCTTTAATCTTTAGAATCGTTTCATAGTTAGTTGTTCCACCATAGAGATCCATTAATTCATTAAACTCTTCTACACTTTGCCCCTTTATAAGCAATATTTCTCTGACGCTCTTTAATATATCACCCTTATATTTTTTTTCTTTCTCTCCAGTTTTGTATAGCCACTCCTTTATAGTTGTAGCCTCTTTTATTATATCAGGATACAATGTTTCTAACTCTATAAAAGATATTTTTTTCCCTGATTTTAAAAATTTTACCTTCCTATGACTAAAGTTATAATACCCCTCTAGATAATCTGAATCTTCTAGATTTTTTAAGTTTAAATACTCTGTAGTTGGCAAGAATACTTCTAAAATATAATCTAATATTCCTTCTTTTTCAGAACTTTTTTTATTTCCTATTTTATAGTAGGTTAAGTATTCATCTATCTCACGATATAGCTTTAGTTCATCTCCTGCAATAATTTTAGACTCCCCTCTAAACTCTGTTTTTTCTCTAAATATACTCAAAGTATTTTCTATAGAATTATTATACCACTCTTCTATATTGCCTTTATTTTTTAGAAGAAAGTAGTACTCATCTAAAAAATCACCTCTTATATAGGTTCTTATCTCTCTTAATTTCTCTTTTTCACTCTCTTCTAATAACCTTTCCTTATCTAGCTTATATAACTTTTCTATCACTCTATTAATTCTATTATCTACCTTTATCTGACTTTCTAGAGTTTGCTTTTGTTTTATATATCTCATATTCATATAGTCTATAATTCCATATGAATAGTCTTCTATTTTTGCTGCTTGCTTTAGATAGTTTCTATGACTAATAAACTTTCGATAGATATCCCCTTCTAACTCATCTTCTCCAATTAACTCATTAAATTTTAAAATTTCTATAATAGGTTGGTATATATCTAAATTCCATTTTTTTGCTTGTTCTAGAGTTATTTGCCCCCTAGTGTAGTCAGAAATATCTAATAATATTTTCTTATAGTCATCACTATGTGTTAGTTCTATATCCAAATTTGTTTGTTTCATAAATTCAAATTTTTTACGATATTTAATCTCTTCTTTATCATTGTCTCCTGAAAAATACTCTATTACTTCTGCTTCTATAGAGAGGTAGTTTAAATAATTTGCTACAGATATTCGGTGATTTCCATCATAAACATAGTATTCCTCTCTTATCTTATATAATATTACTGGTGGTAAACTACCATCTCCTAGCATAGCCGTATATATATTACACCATCTTGTTTTTACTATTTTATTTCTAGGTACAAACCCTTTTTTAAAATCATCTATTTTTTGTACACTTCCTATTATTTTTGAAATGGGTACATCTTGTATCCCTAGGTTTGAATTGTTATATGCAGCTAATTCTATTTGAGTTTCTGAGAATTTTTTTAACTCCTCTGTTCTAGCTATGGGAATTCCTAAAATCTTTCCCTTCCCTGTAAATTTTTCATAGTCTTCTTTAGCTTTTTCTTTTTGAATGTATAAGTCGTTCATATAACCTCCTTTCCCTGCTGTACTCAATAACTTTATATCCGTAAGCATTCATAATAAGAGTATCTTTCATTTTAGTTTCTTGGATATCCATATGGGTATTTAGATGAATATGTCCGTGGATCCATAGTTTTGGTTTAAAGTAGTTTAATATCTTATGAAAGGTTTCAAATCCTTGATGAGTAAAATCTTCCCTATCGTGTATTCTTCTTGGTGGTGCATGAGTTACCATTATATCTAACTTACTGAATATAAGATTCCCTAAATTTGCAATTATTCTCTGAATCATCTCAAATTCTGAGTATTGATGGGGAGCGTAGGAGTATTTCTTGCTTCCTCCTAGACCAAATATCTTAAGGCCCCTATATTTTATTACTTTTCCATCTATATTTTTACAAAAAGAAATATCATGATGTTGTTTTGACACATGGTTTCCATTTACATAGAGTATATCTTTATTTAATGTAGTAAAAAGATAGTCTAAATAGTCATTTCCTAGATCACCTGCCGCTATTATAAAATCTATATCTTTAAACATTTTTTTCAATTTCTCCATTGGATATCTTCCTAAAATTTCTGTATCACTTATTATTAAAATTTTATAATTTATCTCCATCTCTCACCTCCTACAACTTATTAAAAAAGATGACCTAGAAGATCACCTTTTTATTTTTATTTATTATACACTATAAAGATATATTTTTATCTGTTTCACTATCAAATATGTGACATTTTTCCATATCAAACCAGAATTTATAGTCTTTTCCGTTTGCTGTTTTTTTATATTTTCAGAAGAAAATCTTGCTGAATATTGGATTCCATCAATTGTAAAGTAGATAAATTCTTCATTACCCATTTGCTCTACAATAGATATTTTCCCATCAATATACTCATCTTTTCCTAGATGTGTTTCATAAGATCCAATGTGCTCAGGTCTAATTCCAAACCAAACTTTCTTACCTACATAATCTTTTACTTTTTCTGCTTTTTCCTTTGGTAGGTGAGATATAACGTTTCCTATTTTAACTGCTACTTTCCCATTATCTAAAATTAATTCTGTTGGAATAATATTCATTGATGGTGAACCTATAAATCCTGCAACAAATTTATTATCTGGTCTAGCATATAAGTTGATAGGA
>JAGLEA010000095.1 GCA_023145315.1 Psychrilyobacter sp. | reverse complement strand
GTTCAGAGATTTAAATCTCTGAACCCTTCTTTATTCTTATTCTACTGATTTAATTATTACTTTTGGTAAATTTTTCTTTATTTTTTCCTTATATTCTTCAGTTAAATCTTCACCATTTTTAATTACTACTGTTTTTACAATATCTCTATCATTAAAACTTTTCAAAGTTTCATATCTTACTGAATCATAAGTCGAAACATCTAAGCTTCCATCTAAAAATACTATTACATCTGCATCTTCAGACATTACATAGAACTCTTTAACTTTAGCAGCTTTTAAGAAAGTCTCATCTTCAGAGATCATTACGAAAGCATCTATAGGAAGATGTCTTATTACTCTTGTTGTACCATCTTCATATTTAACCTTTATATTTCTTGTTCTTATTTTTACAGTTTTTGAACTCCCAGACAATAACTCTGTTCTTACATCTAGCACACTATTTACGTTTATTTTACTCATCTCTTCACCTCTATTAAAAATTATTTTATCTTGTTTTCCAACTTTTTCCCTGGTTTAAATTTAACTACTTTCTTTGCTTTTATCTTAATAGATTCTCCTGTTTGAGGATTTCTACCGTTTCTTTCACTTCTCTCTACTACTTGAAATTTTCCCCAACCTGTAAAGTTTACTTCTTTTCCTGACTCTAATAGTTCTCCTACAAGTTCCATAAATGCATCTAAGTTTGATTCTGATTCTGTTTTTGTTTTAAAACCACCTTTTTCTTTATATAGAGCTATAAACTCTTTTTTATTTATTGATTTTTTCTCTTCTTTTACTATAGCATAAAGACCTTTTTTAGGAGAAATAATTTTTTCTTCTTTTTTCAAAACCTTTATAACTTTTGTAACTTCTTTCACTTCTACTTTCAACTTTTCAGCTATTTCACTAGTTTTTAATAATATTGATTTTGTTAATAGTTTTAAAATTTTTTCTTTCATCAGTAATCCTCCAATTTATTTATAGTATTACTAGTATACCCCCATTTAGACAAATTTCAAAACTATTTTTAAAAATTGATTTTTTCATAGTTACATTATATACTAATAGTAGCTAAATATATAATGTAGGAGGAATTTTAATGAACAATCTTTATGATTTAATTATATTGGGTGCAGGTCCCGGAGGATTAGCCGCTGGACTTTATGGTGCTCGTGGAATGATGAAAACATTGGTAATTGAAAAGAATATGTTAGTAGGAGGACAAATCTCTACTACATCTGAAATTGAAAATTATCCTGGTGGAATGATACAAGAATCTGGTATGGAGCTTACAAACAGAATGAAGGAGCAAGCTACTAATTTTGGCTGTGAATTCATTACTGATACTATTGCTAAAACTAGTCTAAAAGGTGAAATCAAAACATTAACTAGTGAGTCAGGAATAGAGTACAAAGCTAAATCAGTAATTATCGCTACAGGAGCACACCCTAGATTAGTAGGAGCACCTGGTGAAAAGGAATATACAGGTAGAGGAGTTTCATATTGTGCTACTTGTGATGCCTTCTTTATAAAAGGATTAGAAGTTTTTGTTATCGGTGGTGGAGATACTGCTGTAGAAGAAGCTATCTATCTTACTAAATTTGCAAAAAAAGTCAATGTTGTTCATAGAAGAGATCAACTGAGAGCAGCTAAATCTATACAAGACAAAGCTTTTAAAAATGATAAGATAAACTT
>JAGLEA010000094.1 GCA_023145315.1 Psychrilyobacter sp. | reverse complement strand
GTTTTAAAAAATAAGATCACTGGTGAGATTACAGAACATGATGGGGAAGGAAAACCTATCGGTGTTTTCGTATTAGTTGGAAATTTACCTAATACAGAGATATTTGGTGATGAGTTCAAGAAAAATAATAGTGGATTCTTTATGGCAGATGAGAAAACTCTTTCTCCTATTGATAATAATAGTGGTGAAATTGTAGAAGGTGCCTTTATCGTAGGAGATTGTAGAGAAAAATCACTTTACCAAGTTATCACTGCTACTGCTGATGGAGCAATAGCTGCTGTTAATGCTGAAAAATATACTGAAGAGAAATTTAATTAGAAGCAATCTGGAGGATATATGAAAAAATTACTACTTATAACATTACTTTTAGGAGCTACAACCACTGCTTTTGCAGATAAATATTTAGAAACAAGAATTGGACTTACAGGTTTTGGAACATACAATGATTCAGGATCTAATGTTACTAAAAAATATAAAACAACAGGAGTTGGATTTGATGCTGCTCTAGAATTTATGAGTTCTGTCAATGACAATTTTTATCTAGGTGCCGGTGTAGCTTACCAAACACTTCAAGAGAGTAAATCTCATGATGAAAAATTATTTCAATCTTTTCCTGTATATGGTGTTGCTAAGTATAGTCTAGGGTATTTAGGAGATTCTGCATGGGTTCCATTTATAAAGGCTAACTTAGGTTATGCTTTCAACTTTAAAGACGGTGGAAATGATAGCCCTGATAATGGTTTATACTATGCTTTAGGTGGAGGAATAGAAAATGATGGTGTTGTCTTAGAGATATCTTATCAAGATACTTACTCTGAAATTAACCATACAAACTATGATTATTCTAGATGGACATTTGGAATTGGTTATAGATTTAGATAATAAAATGGAGTTAACCAATATCTTATTGGCTAACTCCTAATTTTTTTTACTTTATTTTACATTCTTTAAAATTACTGCTGTACCCATTCCACCACCGATACATAGTGAAGCTAATCCATACTCTGTACCTGTTTTTTTCATCTCATGTATTAGAGTAGTTGTAATCCTATTTCCACTAGCTCCTACAGGATGTCCTAGAGCTATTGCTCCTCCATTTACATTGGTCTTGTCAGGGAACCAATCCATAGTCACATTATGTTGGATAGATAATTCTGTCATTACTCCTAAAGCTTGTGCTGCAAAAGCCTCGTTTAATTCTAGTAATCCCATCTCTTCTAATTTCATATTAGCTTTTGTTAAAGCATTTTCTATAGCAGGTACAGGTCCCATTCCCATGATAGTTGGATCTACTCCACCTTGTCCTGTAGCTATTACTTCTACTAATGGAGTTAGGTTATATTTAGATACTGCTTCTTCAGAAGCTATTAGCATCACACTAGCACCATCATTTATTCCAGAAGCATTTCCTGCAGTTACACTTCCATTTTTTCTAAATATAGTTCTTAATTTACCTAGTTTTTCCATATTTGTTTTTCTATTTGGGTGTTCATCTGTGTCAAAAGTTATAGTTTCTCTTCTGTTCTTAATTTCCATAGGAACTATTTCATCTACAAATCTTCCACTATCTACTGCTGCTATTGCTCTTCTTTGAGATTCTGCTGCAAATAAATCTTGAGATTCTTTAGATAAATTATATTTTTCAGCTACATTTTCAGCTGTAACTCCCATATGATATCCACCATCTGCATCTGTTAATGCATCAAATACCATGTGATCTATAGTTTTAAAGTCACCCATTTTATGTCCAGCTCTTGTTGATCCAGGAATTAAATATGGTGCTCCTGACATAGACTCTACTCCACCTGCTAAGATTAAATTTGCTTCTCCAGATTTTATAGCATTGTTAGCTAACATTATAGCTTTCATTCCACTTCCACATATGATATTTATAGAGTAAGCTGGTACTTCTACTGGTACTCCACCATCTAATGCAGCTTGTCTTCCCACTCCTTGTCCTTGACCTGCTGATAATACGTTACCTAATATTACTTCATCTATATTTTTAGGATCTATCTTTGTTTCTTCTATTATGTTTTTTATTACTGCTCCACCTAATTTTGCTGGCTTTATACTAGTTAAGCTCCCCATAAATGATCCTATTGCTGTTCTTTTTGCTGCTACTATATATACTTTTGACATGACATCTCCTTTTTAATAAAAAAAGAAAGTGAATTAAATAACTTCTTTTTTCTTTTTTTTTACCTAGAGTCTCATTCCACCATTTGCACTTAAGTTATGACCTGTTACATAGCTTGCGTCATCAGAAGCTAAAAATAATGCTACTTTTGCTATTTCTTCAGGCTCTCCTAATCTTCCTAACATTGTCATCTTTGCAAACTTATCTAATAGATCCTGTGGTATTGTTTTTAAGATATCAGTCATTATATATCCTGGTGCTATTGAGTTTACTCTTACTGCTGCACCTTTTCTAGCAAATTCTTTTGCCCAAGTTTTAGTCAATCCAATAACTCCTGCTTTTGTTGCTGCATAGTTTGCTTGTCCAACATTTCCATACTCTCCTACTACTGATGAAATATTTATAATTGATCCTGAACCATTTTCCATCATCATATGAGTTCCTATTGATTTTGTTACATTGAATACACCTTTTAAATTTACATCTATTACCATATCCCACATATCTTCTGTGATTTTATGTGTTAATGCATCCTTTGTAATTCCTGCATTATTTACTAATACATCTATTTTTCCATATTTATCTACTACATATTTAGAAAATTTATCACATGCTTCTAAATTTGTTACATTTAATTTATATCCTTCTACATTTTCATTTGTATAAGATAGTTCCCCCATATCTGCTGCTACTACTTTTGCTCCTTCCTTTGCAAATAATAGTGCCATTTCCATACCTAACCCTTTTGCTCCACCTGTTACTACACATACTTTTCCTTCTAATCTCATTTTTAGCCCCCTTTTTCTATTAACTAATATTTTTATTTAATAAATACTAATTTTAACATACTCAATTATACCTCTATCTTTCATTATGGTCAATATAAAAAGCTAACTAACAAAATTTTAAGTTAGTTAGCTTTTTTTTAGTTTTTAATCCTTACTTCCATGTTTATAAGTTGGTAATATCATTGGTGAAATAACTTCTGAATTAATCTTATTTTCCTCTAATTCTTTGTTAAATTTTTCTACATGATTTAAAGTTAAATCTTTTAATTCTATATTTTTTGAATTTTCACCTGCATGTTTTCCAGAACGCCTACCAAAAACAATTATATCTAATAA
Source organism: Psychrilyobacter sp. (assembly GCA_023145315.1). Classification (GTDB taxonomy): domain Bacteria; phylum Fusobacteriota; class Fusobacteriia; order Fusobacteriales; family Fusobacteriaceae; genus Psychrilyobacter. Next base: position 17,637 of record JAGLEA010000094.1, on the reverse strand, counting down.
TGAGTTACCCATTAATCTATTTGTTCCATGAATTCCCCCAGCACACTCTCCTGCTACATATAGGTTAGGAATCTTAGTCTGCCCCATTTCATCTATTAGTAGACCACCATTTTGATAGTGAAGTGTTGGATACACTAAGATAGGATTTTTTCTCATATCTAGATCAAATTTCATATACATTCTTAGCATTCCTGGTAGTTTTGACTCTAGCGTTCCTTCCCCATGAATTATATCGATCAATGGGGTATCTAGCCAAACACCTGATCCTCCAGTTGGGCATAAAATTCCTTTTCCTCTGACATTACACTCTCTAATTATTGCTGAAGCTTCTACATCTCTTGTTTCTAAATGATATACAAACTGTTCCCCATCAATATTTAATGGTGTTGCTCCTAATCCACGAACTTTTTCTGTAACTAAAGCTCCAAATATTTGAGAAGGATATGCTACACCAGTAGGATGATATTGGATTGTATCAGCAAATATTAATTTTGCTCCTACTCTGTAACCCAGTATTAATCCATCTGCCGTTGCTCCATAGTGATTAGAAGTTGGAAACCCTTGATAGTGTAATCTTCCAGCTCCTCCAGTTGTTAAAATAACAGTTTTTGCTTTAATCACATGTCTTCTTTCAGTTTCAAGATCTTGTATAATAGCTCCACCAATTTTACCCTCTGAATCTAATATTAGTTCTTGAGCAGGAGAAAATTCTAAAATCTCTATCCCTTTATTTCTTACCTCGTCTCTAAGAACTCTCATAATTTCGGCACCACTATAGTCAGCTGCTGAATGCATTCGTTTTCTAGAAGTTCCTCCACCATGGTTTGTTAACATATTTCCTTCTTTATCTTTATCAAAAAGAACACCTAATTCATTTAGCCACTTTATTGCAGAAGGTGCATCTTTTACTAATGCTTCTGCTAATTCAGGAACATTTTTATAATGTCCTCCACCTAAAACATCTAAGTAATGCTGTGCTGGAGAGTCATCTTCCTTATCTGCTGCTTGGATTCCACCTTCAGCCATAATTGTATTTGCATCACCAAATCTTAATTTGGTAACTAATAATACTTTTGCACCTTTTGCATGGGCTTCTAAAGCTGCAGCTGCTCCTGCACCACCACCACCAATAATAAGTACATCAACATCATGAGCTACTTTATTTAAATCAATCTCTTTATCTAAAGTAGTACTTTTTCCATCTAGTAGTTCTCCTAATTCACAAGGAACACGATCACCTTTATTTACACCATGTTTTAAAAACATAAATCCTGTGTCACTATAATCAGGGTGATTTTCATTTAAAACCTCTAATTTCTCTTCTGGAGACATTCTAGGAAATTGAATTCCCAACCTTTTAGAACGAGTTGCTTCAACTTTTTTTGAAAGTTCCCACATTTCTTTTGTATACATCGACTACCTCCTAACCTGGTTTTTTATTATTTAGTTATAATTCTATTATTATATAGATCTTTTAGTTCATCTATTGTTTTATTTCTTACCTCTTCTAAAGGTTTATCGTGCTCACCATTGTTAATTTCATTAACTTTTTGAGTGAGATGCTTAGCTTCTTTTTCTAGATATTTCCCTGTTAATCTTCTTACTAACAAAGATGTATTATAATGAGTTATTCCAGCAGGACATCTTGATGCACAAATCCCACAAGCTACACAATCAAAAGATTCATGAGAACATTTTTCAAATTCTCCACGTTGAGCATAAGCTATATATTGCATTACATTTAAATCTTGAGGACATCCTTTCGTACATGAATTACATCCAATACATTTATATATTTCTGGATAATTTTTTGCCATAGCTTCTATATTTGCTTTTGTAGTTTCTATATCATATTTTGGCTTTTCACCAGGGAAAAATGGTAGCTGTACAAAATACATTCCATCTTCTACTTTAGCTTGACATGCCAATGTTACCTTCAACTCTTTATCTCCTGGTACTCTATATATTGTTGCACATGCTCCACAGAATCCAGATCTACACCCACAACCTTTTTTTAATTTATATCCTGCATACTCCATAGAATCCATGATTGTAAGAGTAGAAGGAACGATATATTTTTTACCTAATATAAATATCTCAAACATTTTTTCCGACATTTAATCCTCCTCTAAAATAAGTATTATTACTTTTCATTTAATTTAATATTCATTTGGAAGCTCTGTAATTTCATCGCATCTAAATACAGGGCCATCTTTACATACGTATTTATCCCCAATATTACAACGACCACACTTCCCTATACCACACTTCATTTTTAACTCTAGAGTCGTATAAATTTGCTCCTTTTTAAATCCTATCTCTTCTAAAACTTGAAGAGTGTATTTTATCATAATTGGTGGTCCACAAATTAAAACAGTTTTGTTTATATCAAATGCTAATGCTTCTACAAAAGTTGGAACATATCCAACAGCTCCACTCCAATCAGGATGCTCTATATCCACTGTCAAATGAACTCTTGTATTTAATTTTTTAGGCCAAATTTCAAATATATCTTTAGGATGTACTAGATCATTTGGTGTTCTCGCTCCATAAACTATATCTATAAGACCGTAATCACTTCTATTATCCATAGCATAATTTATTACTGATCTTAGTGGTGCTAATCCTATTCCACCAGCAATAAATAGAAGGTCTGTTTGTTTAATCTTTTCCACAGGAAAATTATTTCCATATGGACCTCGTACTCCTATTTCATCTCCTACTTCTAATTCATGCAAGTAATCTGTAACCTTTCCACACCTTTTTATACTGCATTCAATATATTCTTTTTCTGTTGGTGACGATGTGATAGAAAATATTGCTTCTCCTATCATAGGTATTGATAGCATTGCACACTGTCCAGGTAGGAAATCAAATGGTCTATTTCCATCTTTATCTATAATTTTAAAAGTTATAACATCATGAGTATCCTCTCTCATCTCTTTTATAACTGCTACTTTAGGTATTAATGGATCATTATCATGGCAACTACATCCCATCTTTTTCCCCTCCTAATTTCTTGATGATTTTAACTATATCAATATGAACAGGACATTTATCCACACACCTTCCACAACCTACACACAGGTAAGTTCCATCGTGGTTGTTAGGGTAATAAACTAATTTATGCATAAATCTTTGTCTTAACCTTTGCAGTTGTGTTTCTCTTGGATTTCCGTGAGCCATCTTTGTAAAGTCAGAAGTCATACAAGAATCCCAACACCTAAATTTTTCGCCACAAGTAGAAGCGTTATAATCTAAAAGATCGTAACAATGGCAAGTAGGACATACAAACGTACAAGCTCCACACCCTAAACAAGTTTTACTAAATTCTTCCCACACTTCTTCTTTTTCAAAGATTTCTAATAAGCTTTCTTTTATATTTTTAAGATCTAAATTCGAGTACGGGAGATCTTCTATCTCTTTTTTTATACTCTCTTTTATTTCAATTAGTTTTTTCTCATCTTCAAATTCTTCTAAAAGGTTTTCTAAAGATTTTATCAAAAGTTCCCCTTTTTCAGTTTTACCTTTAAATACTAGGTATTCCCCTAAATCCCAAGCAGCTATATCAGCACCTAATATCTCTTCTTCTGGATGAATATCAAAAGCTGAACAAAAACACGTATCATCTGGATTATTACACGCTAAAGAGATTATCAACCCTTTATTCCTATGTTCTCTATAAAAAGTATCAACTGGCTCTTTTAAAAAGACATTATCTAAAAGAGTAAAACTATTTACATCACAAGGTCGTACTCCAAATAAAACATATTCACTTATAGGTTCTTCTACAGCTTCAAAAGATAATTTTTTACCTTGGCATTTAAATTTTAGATAAGTTTCTGTTTGAGGCATTATTAAATTTTTAGGAGATCCATTTGTTCGAACTTTTTCTAAGTTTACAATTTCTCCAGTTTTCCAAGGTAAAAAGTTTAGTGTATTCCTCTTTTCTATTGGTAAAAATAAATTAAATTTTTCAGATAATTCTTTCCATAATTCAGGTAAATTACTCTTTAAAATCTTTTTCATTATCTACCCCCTTTTTCTGTAAACGAATCCTTATCTTCTAAATTAAATGATACTAATGGAGCATCTGTAGTAGAATCACTACCTGCATCAAATTCACCATATAATCCATTTAAATCATTAATTATCTTTCGATTTAAAAGTTCTAAAGGAATTCCCTCTGGACAAACACGACCACATTCACCACAGTCAACACATCGTCCTGCTACATGATATGCTCTAACAAGATGGAAAAAACTATCTTCACTTTCATTTTTTGCCTTCCCTAAAATATCTGAATTTTCATTATCGAAAATACACTTCACACAATTACATGCAGGACAAATATCACGACAGGCATTACATCTAATACATCTTGAGAATTCACTTTTCCAAAATTCATACCTCTGATTAGGAGTCATAGCTTCTAATTCTTTAACTCCTACAAATCTATCTTCTTTTTTATTTGTGATCTCAATTTTTTCACATAATAATTCATCATAAACTACTGGATTTGGAAATACACATGTGAGACATTTATCAAATTTTATTTCATTTTTTTCAATACTAACTTCAGAATCCTTTGTTTTAATTAAGCATTCACCGTCTTTTTCAGACACACTTAGTACTCTTTTATTTTTCACTGCTTTTTTAACTTTTTCAGAATCTATCATTCCATCACATGGAATCCCATAAATAGTAATATTTGACCTCTTTACTCTATTATCTTTTAATAGTTGATTAAATGCCATAGCATCACAACCTTTTAAGAAAACTCCTATTTTTCTATTTGTAGTTCTTTCTTTCATAAGAAATTTACTTAGATTATTTACACAAAACATATCCCATATTAAAGAATCCACCTCTTCTAATTCTGAAACTTCTACAGGATACGAATCCCACCATAAATCTCCTTTTTTCCAACCAAGTATTGCATCTACTTCTTTATTCAAAAGAGATTTTTTAGATATTTCTATAATTTTTTCAGTTATATTTACCATCTCTCATCCCTCATTTTTTTATTTGGACCTAATTTATATACATCTTCTAAAATTCCATTCATTACAGTAGCAAATTTATTTGCCTCTGCTGCCGATATCCAGTCAACTTTTAGACGCTCTTTTTCTATCCCTAAATATTCTGTTAAGTTTGTTATTAATGAAAACCTTCTTCTTGTATAGTAATTTCCTGTAGAATAATGACAATCTCCAGGATGACAACCTGCAATAACTACACCATCAGCACCATTTTGAAATGCTCTTAATACAAAATTTAAATTTACTCTACATGAACAAGGAACTCTCACAATTTTGACATTTGCTGGATAATTAAGTCTACTTGTTCCTGCCAGATCTGCTCCTGCATAACTACACCAATTACAGCAAAATGCCACTATTAGAGGTTTAAATTCCTCATCTTTATCTAATATTTCTTTTTCATTTATCGACATATCGCATCCACCTCTGCTAATATTTGTTGGTTTGTAAAGCCTTTTAAATCTATAGATTCTGAACGACAAGTTACAGTACATCCTCCACAACCTTGACAAAGTGCTTCATTAACACTAGCCACAACTTTTATTCTTTTAGTTCCTCTTTCATCATAAAATTCTAAATGTTTTTCTGTAATAGCATCATACGGACACATCTTTGTACATGCTAAACATCCACTACAAGTTGATTCATCAACTTCACAAATACAAGGATTATTTACTAATTTATTTTTACTTAAAATCCCTAAAACTTTTGCTGCTGCTGCACTTGATTGAGATACAGTTTCTGGTATGTCTTTCGGTCCTTGACATGCACCACTTAAAAATATTCCAGCAGATGTTGTTTCAACAGGTTTTAATTTAGAATGAGCCTCTGTAAAAAAATTATTAATATCTGTACTTATTCCTAGCTTTCTTTTTAAAGCGGTTGTTCCTTTTCTAGCTTGTGTTGCAACTGCTAAAACAACCATATCAGCATCTATTTTAACCATTTCTCCAGTCAATGTATCCACAGCATTTACTAATAATTTATCTTCATGAGGAAATATCTTTCCGACAGTTCCCCTAATGTAATTTACACTATATTTTTCAACGGCTCTTCTATGAAATTCATCAAAGTTTTTACCTGGTGTTCTTACATCAATATAAAAAACATAAACTTCTGTATCTGGATATTTTTCTTTTATCAACATAGCATGTTTCGCTGTATACATACAACATACTTTAGAGCAATACTCCTTCCCTCTTTCACTAACATCACGCGATCCTACACATTGAATAAATACCAATTTTTTCGGCCTCTCACCATTTGTTAATTTAACAAATTTCCCTTGAGTTGGTCCACCTGCATTTGTTAATCTTTCAAAATCTAGAGATGTTAATACATCTGGATGATCGTATTGATACTCACCAAAATTATCTAAATCAATAATATCAAACCCTGTAGCTACTACAATAGCACCATATTCTTCTAAAATAATTTGATCTTCTTGATTAAATCTAATAGCATTAGCTGGACAAACTATCTCACATAATCCACATTTCCCAGTTTTTAGCTTTATACATTCTTCCTTATCTATAACTGGAACATTTGGAATTGCTTGAGCAAATGGTATATACACTGCTCCCCTTTTAGATAGTGATTGCTCAAATTCATTATCTGCATTTTTAGATGGACATTTATCAGTACAAACATTACAACCTATACATTTTTCTTCATCTATAAACCTTGCTTTTTTCTTTATTTCAACTTTAAAATTTCCAACATATCCACTTATTTTTTCTATCTCACTATATGTATGAAGTGTAATATTAGGATGTTTTGCAGCATCAACCATTTTAGGAGTTAATATACAAGCAGAGCAGTCTAATGTTGGAAATGTCTTATCTATTTGTGCCATTCTTCCACCTATACTTGGTGATTTTTCTACTATATCTACTTTATATCCTGCTTCTGCTATATCTAATGCTGATTGAATACCTGCGATTCCCCCTCCTATAACAAGAGCTTTTTTTGTTACTCCTACTTCTCCGGGAAATAACTCAGTATTCAATGTAACTTTAGCCACAGCTGACTTTGTTAATGCTATAGCTTTTTCTGTTCCTTCAGCTTTATTTTTATGAACCCAAGAACACTGTTCACGAATATTTGCAATCTCCACCAAATATGGATTTATTCCTGCCTCTTCAGCTGCAGTTCGAAAAGTTGATTCATGCATTCGTGGAGAACACTCAGCAATAACAATTCTTTCTAGCCCATTTTTTTTTATAGCTTCTTTCATCATATTTTGCCCAATCTCAGAGCACATATATTGATAATCTGTAGCAAAAGTAACTCCAGATATTTTTTTTGCTTCTTCTACTACTTTTTTTACGTCTACAGTAGCAGATATATTGGTTCCACACCAGCAGACAAAAACACCGATTTTTTGCATTTTTTCCCTCCTACTTTTTATAATATTCTTTATTTACTATATTTTCTAAATGCACTGACAATCGCTTGCTGTGGCATTTTTTCGTCTGTCATCAATCTACCCATTTTTTCTATATCTATTTTCTTGCTATTTTTTTCTTGAAGGATCATAACCCTCATTCCTTCTAAAAGTTTGGCAACATCTAAATCTCTAGGACACCGTGACGCACATGCAAAACATGAAGCACAAATCCATAATGTTTTACTCTCAATAAGTTTTTTCCATTCTCCTAATTGAATATACCTTATAATTTGATGTGGCAATATATCCATTTGGGAAGCGGCAGGACATCCTGCACTACACTTTCCACATTGCATACAATCATTTATTTTTTCGCCAGTAATAAGTATTAATTCCTTTATTTTTTCTTTATTTTTAGTAGTTCCTAACTCAATTCTTTCCATTAAACCCTCCAAATAACATTATTTTACATCTAAAGCTTCAGCTAATAATTCTGTAAAGTACACCGATGTTATCTGACCATCTTGAGCTTCCTTGCTTGTTTCCAAATTATATTTACATAGTGGACATGCTGTTACAATTTCTTTTATCCCATTTAATTTAGCCGACTTTATTATATTTGAAGTCATTTCGTCCACTAAAGTTTCATTATCTGTAATTAAGTAACCACCACAGCATTCTGTTCTATAAGGATACTTTATAGCTTCACCGCCTATAGCTTCGATAAAGTTCTCGATTATAGAAGGATTTTCTGCATTATCAAAGTTCATGTCTTTTCCAGGTCTCAAAAGAAGACATCCATAATATGCTCCTATTTTTCTACCCTTTAATGGGTTTGTTACTTTAGATGCTAATTTTTTAAATGTGAAATCATCTCTTAACATCTCCAAATAGTGAATAACTTCACTATCTCCGTTATAGTTATTATCTAACTCCAAATAATCATTTACCTTTTTTCTTATTGCTGGTTTAGTTTTTATATCCTTATTCACTCTTTTTATAACATGGTGACAAGCTGAACATAGAGTAATTAATTTTTCTTGCTTTTCTTTTGCTGCTGCGAGACTTCTCACTGCTGATAATTTAGGAGCTATCTCATTTTCTGCCATTGGGTATACTGCACCACAACATTGCCAATTTTCTTGTTCTTCTATTTCAATTTCTAATTTTTTAGCTGAATCTAATGCAAATTTTTCAAACTCCTTTCCTTTTGTTTTTAAGGTACATCCTGGGTAATAACTATACTTCATATATTAGTCTGTATTTAGTTTTATAAATACAGAAATTCACCTCCTAAAAATAATTAAATTAAAAAAATAACAATCTTAGCGACTTTTAAAATTAATTTTAAAAAGTCTTCCCTCTAAATGTTTTAGCGGTTTAAAACCAATTACGTATTATATCTATACACAATATACAGTAATAGTTATTAAAAAGCAAGTTTTTAGAACTTTTATTATTTTAAATAATTAGATTAAACTTAAGTTTCTTCTTGACTTTTATAATTTTATTAGCTATTATGTTATATATAAGATAAATTTTTCACTTTATCAAGCTTTTTAAAAAAGATTTTGGAGGAATAAAATATGGCACTAATGACCGGCGAACAGTACATCAAAAGTTTAGAAAAAATGAATACAAAAGTTTATGTAACAGGGGTACTTGTAGAGGATTTTGTTAATCATCCTTTAATTAGACCGTCTATTAATTCTATTGCAGCAACTTATGATCTTGCTCATATAGAAGAACACAAAGAACTTATGACAGCTAAATCAAATATTACTGGTGAGGTTGTTAATAGATTTTGTCATCTTCATCAAAGTACAGAGGATTTAAAAAACAAGGTTAAGATGCAAAGATTATTAGGTCAAAAAACTGCTTCATGTTTCCAAAGATGTGTAGGTATGGATGCATTTAATGCTCTTTTTAGTACTACATTTGAAATTGATGAAGCTCACGGAACAGAATATCATGAAAGATTTAAAAGATATATGAAATTTGTACAAGATAATGACTTAGTAGTTGATGGAGCAATGACTGATCCTAAAGGAGATAGAGGGTTAGCACCTCATCAACAAGCAGATGAAGATCTTTATTTACATGTTGTTGAACAAAGAGCAGATGGAATCGTAGTTAGAGGAGCAAAAGCTCATCAAACTGGAGCTGTAAATTCACATGAACATCTAATTATGCCTACAATTGCAATGGGAGAAGCTGACAAAGATTACGCCGTTTCTTTCTCAATAGAAACAGATGCTAAGGGGATCTTTATGATATATGGAAGACAATCTTGCGATTCTAGAAAATTAGAAGGTGGAAGTATTGACGTTGGAAATCCTAAATTTGGTGGACAAGAAGCATTAGTAGTCTTTGATGATGTTTTCATTCCAAATGAAAGAATATATCTAAATGGTGAAGTTGAATTTGCTGGAATGTTAGTAGAGAGATTTGCTGGATACCATAGACAAAGTTATGGTGGATGTAAAACTGGTGTTGGTGATGCATTAATCGGTGCTACTGCATTAATTGCTGAGTATAATGGAGTTGCTAGAGCTTCTCATATTAAAGATAAATTAATTGAGATGACTCATTTAAATGAAACATTATATGCTTGTGGAATTGCTTGTTCAACTGAAGGAACTCAAATGAAAGCTGGAAATTATATGGTTAACTTACTTTTAGCAAATGTTTGTAAGCAAAACATCACAAGATTTCCTTATGAAATATCTAGATTAGCCGAAGATATTGCTGGTGGATTAATGGTAACAATGCCTGGAGAAGCAGATTTCAATCATCCTGAAATAGGAGCTGTTTGTAGAAAGTATTTTGCAGGAAATGCCAGTGTTCCTGTTGAGAATAGACAAAAAGTTTTAAGATTTATTGAGAACCTTACTTTAGGATCATCAGCTGTAGGGTATAGAACAGAATCAATGCATGGTGCTGGTTCTCCACAAGCTCAGAGAATTATGATCTCTAGACAAGGAAATATTCAAGGAAAAAAACAATTTGTAAAAGATATAGTAGACATAATTGATTAGGAGATTATTTAATGGAGAAAAATATGGAGATAATAGAAAAAATTCTTAAAGAGAAAGTTCGACCCATTTTGAATGAGCATAGGGGCGATATCAAAATAATATCTTATAAATCTAATATTTTAACTATAAAATTAATTGGAAGTTGTAGTGGTTGTAGTGAAGCCACTGCAACTACAGAACACATTGTGAAAAAAATAATTTTAGAAGAAAATATTGGTGTTTTAGATGTTATTTTAGATACAGGAGTCTCTGACGATCTAATGGATATGGCAAGACAATTATTATCTAAAAAATAGAATTATTTAAGGACGTGAAAGAACTATGAAATGGAAAGAATTATATAATGAAAAAAAGGTTACAGCTACTGAAGCAATTTTGAAGATCACTTCTAATTCTAGGATAGTTACATCTCATGCATGTGCCGAACCTAAATTTTTATTTGAAACTTTAATTCAAAATAAAGAGAAATTTGAAAATTTAGAAATTGTTCATATGGTTGCAATGGGAAATGCTGATTATGTTAACGGTGAAGATATGAGTCCTCACTTTAGACACAATGCATTATTTGCAGGTGCAAGTACAAGAAAAGCTGTTCAATCTGGAATAGCTGATTTTACAACATGCTATTTTCACGAAGTTCCCAAATTATTTAAAGAGGATTTTTTAACTGTAGACACTGTTCTTATTCAAACTAGTCCTCCAGATGAACACGGAAATTGTAGTATGGGAATATCTATCGATTACATCAAAGCTGCTACGGAAAAAGCTTCCCTTGTTATTGCACAAGTCAATGAACATATGCCTAGAACAATGGGAGATTCATTTATCCATGTATCAGATATAGATTATATTGTAGAACATTCCGAACATCTAATAGAACTTAATCCACCAAAAATCGGTGAAATTGAAAAAGCTATTGGAAAAAATTGTGCATCTCTTGTAGAAGACGGATCAACACTTCAACTAGGAATAGGAGCAATTCCTGATGCAGCACTATTATTTTTAACAGAAAAAAAAGATTTAGGAATTCATTCTGAAATGATCTCAGATGGGGTTCTAGAATTAGTTAAATTAGGAGTTATTAATAATAGAAAGAAAACTCTACATAAAGATAAGATGATTGTAACTTTTGTTATGGGTACAAAAGCACTCTATGATTATGTTGATAATAACCCTATGGTAGAATTTCATCCTGTTGATTATGTTAATAATCCTTCAATCATAGGAAAAAATGATAAATTAATTTCTATTAATTCTTGTGTTCAACTTGATCTTACTGGACAAGTTTGCTCAGAATCAATAGGATATAAACAAATAAGTGGTGTTGGTGGACAAGTTGATTTTGTAAGAGGTGCATCTCTAAGTAATGGAGGTAAATCAATTATTGCTATCCCATCTACCGCTGCTAGAGGAAAAGTTTCGCGTATTGTTTCTGTATTAGATGAAGGTGCAATCGTAACTACTTCAAGAAATGATGTAGATTACATTGTTACAGAATATGGGATTATTCGATTGAAAGGTCAAACTCTAAAAGAAAGAGGAAGATTACTAATTAGTATTTCACACCCTAATTTTAGAGAAGAACTTATTGAAAAGTGGGAAGAAAGATATAATTCAACTTATACCAACCTTTCTAAGTGAAAAAAATAACTATTTTATTAGGAGGTAGAGATGATAGCGTTTGATTGGATAAAATGGATAAGTAATCCTTTTATATTAATGTTTATAACTGTTATTACAGGATTATGTTTAGGTAGATTATTGAAAATAGGTACATCAGGAGCTTTATTTACAGGTTTGGCAATAGGTTGGGGAGTAGTTAAACTTGCAAACCATAAAATTTCCATTGGTGGAGCTTCGGTAAATTTTTATGAAAACATGTTAAAAATTAGAGTTGTGGACAAAAAGTTTTTTCTACTTTTCTTAATTTTATTTGTTTGTTCAGTTGGGCTTTTAGCTGCAGATAAAATAGCCATTATATTAAAAACCTATGGAGCAAAATTTTTAGTCTTAGGTGCCGTTATTGTCTTTACTGGTGCAGCAACAACTTATGCTTTTGCTTACTTTAGTAAAGATTCAAATCCTTATGAGATTACCGGTGTCTATACTGGTGCTTTAACAAGTTCTCCAGGATTAGCTGCTGCTATCGAAACAGCCCACGAGCATGCTGAAGGTGAAGTAGATGGATTTAAAAATACTAGCGATATCAAGAAGGCAAAGATATTAAAAGAAATAGATAGTACTGGTAAATTAACTATTAAAAACACTACAGCTTTAACTCCTGAACAAAAAGAGACATATATCTCTAAATCAGAAGCTGCTGTTGGTGTGGGACATGCTATCGGTTACCCTGTAGGAGTTATGATTGTAATTTTTGCTATGAACTTTATACCTAAAATATTTGGATTAGACTTAAATGAAGAACAACTAGTCTTTAAAAAAGAGATGGAAGAAGCTGAAAAAAAATCTTCTGCTAAAAAAATAAAACCTGTTACATTTGATCTTTTAGCATTTATTTTTACTTGTGCTATCGGATATACAGTTGGTATGGTTAAGATATATCTTGGACCTCTAGGTTACTTTAGTTTAGGTTCTACTGGTGGTGTTTTAGTTACATCTATCATATTTGGACATTTCGGAAAACTTTGTTATATGAATTTCAGAATGGATAAAAAAATCCTTGGAATAATTAGAGATATGGCTCTTACTTTTTTCTTAGGAATTGTCGGTCTTAGATATGGTTTTGCTGCTATTGATTCTATTCTTGGAACTGGATTATACTTATGTATTATTTCTTTAGCAGTTGGAGTATTTTCAATGCTTGTTGGGTTTATTCTTGGGAAATATGTATTTAAAATAAATTGGATTATGCTTTCTGGTGCTATCTGTGGTGGTATGACATCAACTCCAGGATTAGGAGTAGCAGTAGATGCTATCGGAAGTGATGATCCAGCAGCAGGTTATGCAGCAACATATCCATTTGCACTATTTGGAATGGTTCTTTTCACCATTATTTTACACAAGTTACCCATGTAAAGTAAATTAATAAGTTAAATAAAAATAAAATATAAGGAGAATACTATATGGAATCTAGAATTAGAAAAATAGAGTTAAGAGAGAGAGTTACAACTCCTCTAGAAGCTTCTAACTTTATAAAAGATGGAATGGTTATAGGAACTAGTGGTTTTACACCTTCAGGGTACCCAAAAGTTGTTCCTCTAGCTTTAGCTGAAAGAGTTGTAACTTCTAAAGAAGATATGAAAATAACACTTTATTCAGGTGCTTCATTAGGTCCTGAAGTAGATGGTGCATGGGCAAAAGCAGGAATAATTGCAAAGAGATTACCCTATCAAACAAATAAGGAACTTAGAAAAGATATCAATTGTGGAAAAATAGAATACCTTGATATGCATCTAAGTCATTCCTCTCAATACTTAAAAAATGGTAGCTTACCTAAAGTTAATATAGCGATTATAGAAGCCATTGCCATTACTGAAGATGGAAATATTATTCCTACAAGTGCTGTTGGAAATTCAGCTTCATTTGTTAAGAGTGCAGATATGGTAATTGTTGAGATAAGCTCAAAACATCCTTTAGAGTTAGAAGGAATGTCTGATATCTATACCTTAAATAATCCACCTTTTAGAAAATCAATTCCAATTAATTCTTCTAAAGATAGAGTTGGAACTCCATACATAGAATGTGACTCTAATAAAATTGTAGCAATTGTTTATTCAGATATGGAAGATAATGTTAGAGATCTAGCCCCTATATCAGATGTTGATAGAGCTATTTCAAATAATATTATCACTTTCTTAGAAAAACAAGTTGAATTAGGAAAACTTCCTAAAAATTTATTACCACTTCAATCTGGTGTGGGGAACGTTGCTAATGCAGTTCTTGCTGGTCTTGGAGATTCTAAATTTGAAAATATGACTTGTTATACAGAAGTTGTTCAAGATGCAATGCTAGAACTTATCCTATCAGGAAAAATCGTTAACGCTTCAGCGTGTTCTATTAGTCCTTCACCTAGAGGACAAAAATTATTTAGAGAAAATATCGATTTTTTTAAAGATAAAATAATTTTAAGACCATTAGAAATATCAAATAGTCCCGAATTAGCAAGAAAATTAGGTGTTATAGCTATGAATACAGCTATAGAGGTTGATATCTATGGAAATGTTAACTCAACTCATATTATGGGTACTAAGATGATGAATGGAATTGGTGGATCAGGAGATTTTTCTAGAAATGCTTATCTAACTATTTTTAGTACAAGTTCTATTGCAAAAAATGGAAAAATATCTTCAATCGTGCCTATGGTTTCACATGTAGATCATACAGAGCATGACACAATGGTAATTGTTACAGATCAGGGTGTAGCAGATTTAAGAGGTCTTAGTCCTAAAGAAAAAGCTAAGTCTATTATTGATAATTGTGTTCATCCAGATTATAAAGAGCAAATGAGAGATTATTTCGAAAGATCTTGTGAAAGATGTCACTGCTGTCATACACCTCATATTTTAGGTGAGGCCTTATCATGGCATATGAATTTCCTAGAGAAAGGAACTATGAAAAAATAGATAATGTTTGTGTTTAATATAGATAATAAATAAAAATTATATTTAGGAGGAACAAAAATGGAAGCAAAGTTATATATCGATGGATTAATGGAAAAAGCAAGAGTAGCACAAAAAGAATTAGCAGGATATTCTCAGGAAGAATTAGATGCAATTGTAAAAATATTAGCTAAAACAGTTTATGATAATGCTGAAGATTTAGCAGAGATGGCTATAAAAGAAACAAGAATGGGTGTTTATGAAGATAAAGTTGCTAAAAATAGAGGTAAATCAAAAACTATTTGGCATAATATTAAAGATAAAAAAACTGTTGGTATTATAGGTAGAGATTTAGAGAAAAACTTAATTAAAGTTGCTAAACCTATTGGTGTTATAGGAGCAGTAACTCCTACAACAAACCCTATTGTTACTCCAATGTGTAATGCTATGTTTGCTGTTAAAGGTGGAAATAGTATCATTGTAGCTCCACATCCTAGATCTAAAAAATGTAGTTTTGAAACTATTGCTAGAGTAGAAATTGCTATTGCAAAAGCTGGTATTAGATATCCTAAAAATGCAATTCAAGTTATCTCTGAGACTTCTATCGAGGCAACTAATCTTCTTATGAGCAGTGTAGATGTTGTGTTAGCTACTGGTGGAATGGCAATGGTAAGAGCTGCTTATTCAAGTGGAAAACCTTCTTACGGTGTAGGAGCAGGAAATGTTCAAGTTATTTTAGATAGAGATATTGATTATAATGATGCTACTCTAAAAATAATTAACGGTAGAAAATTTGACAATGGAATTATTTGTTCTGGTGAACAAACAGTTATAGCACCAGCTGATAAGTATGATGAAGTTATTAAAGCTCTTCAAAATAACGGTGCATTCTATGTCGAAGATGAAGAAACAGTAGAGAAATTTAGAACAACTATTTTTGTTGATGGACATATGAATAAAGATGTTGTTGGTCAATCAGTACAAACTATAGCAAAAATGGCTGGAGTAGCAGTTCCAGAAGAAGCAAAAGTAATCTTATTAAAAAGTAAAGGTGCTGGAGCTATCGATGATCTTTCTAAAGAAAAAATGTGCCCAGTTTTATCAGCTTATACTTATGAAACTTTTGATGAAGCACTTGAGATTGCTCAAACAAATCTTGATTTAGAAGGAAAAGGACATACTGCAGCTATCCATTCAAATAATATGAAACACATTGAATTAGCAGGTCAACATCTTACAATTAGTAGATTAGTTGTAAATGCACCATCTTCTACAACTGCTGGTGGATCATTCTTTAATGGATTTGCTCCTACAACTACTTTAGGTTGTGGAACTTGGGGAAATAATATTATCTCTGAAAACTTAGATTACAAACACCTTATTAATATTTCTAACATTGGGCTTGTTAGAGAAGATGTGATTGCACCTACTGATGAAGAAATCTGGAAATAATAGGAGATTATATATATGAGACTTTTAAAGATACAACCTGAAATACATATGTTTGAAGAGTTTAAATGTTTTGCAGAAGAATTTAAAATTGGAGAAGGTGATCTACTTTTTACACATAACTTTCTTTTTGATAACTATATGAAACAATTAAATTTAAAAACAGAGAATTTATTCTTTGAAGACTTCGGTAGTGGTGAACCATCAGATGAGACTATAGATGATATCATGGCAGCTATTAGAGGGAAAAATATTAATAGAGTAATTGCAGTAGGTGGTGGATCTGTTATTGATATTTCAAAATTATTAATATTAGAAGATACAGATACTTGCTTAAATTATTTTGAAAAAACAGTCGAAATTAAAAAAGTTAGAGAATTAGTGATAGTCCCTACAACTTGTGGTACAGGTAGTGAGGTAACTAATATTGCTATCTCTGAAATTAAATCTAAAAAAACTAAAATGGGATTAGCAGTAGATCAACTATATCCTGAAAGTGCAGTTTTAATTCCAAAATTATTAGAAAACTTACCATTTAAGTTTTTTGTTACTAGCTCAATAGATGCTTTAATCCATGCTATAGAAGGATTTGTATCTCCTAAAGCTAATCCTTATACTGAGATGTATAGTATAAAAGCTATCGAAATGATTTTAAAAGGATATATGGAAATTTTAGAAAAAGGTGAAGAATATAGACATGAGATTATTAAAGATTTCATGATTGGAAGTAACTATGCTGGAATAGCATTTGGAAATGCTGGTGTAGGAGCTGTACATGCACTATCTTATCCTTTAGGTGGAGTATATCATGTTCCTCACGGAGAAGCTAACTACCAATTTTTTACTGAAGTATTTAAAACTTATTTAGCTAAAGATCCTAATGGAAAAATTAGCCAAGTAAATAAAGTTTTAGGAGATATCATGAAAACTCCTGAAGGGGAAGATATATATACTGAGTTGTCAAAAGTTTTAGATAAACTACTTTCTAGAAAACCTTTAAGAGAATATGGTATGAAAGAAAATGAAATTGAAAGTTTTGCTGATGCAGTTCTTACTGGACAACAAAGACTTTTAGCTAATAACTATGTTAATTTAGATAGAGATGATATTATTAAAATCTATAGAAATCTTTACTAGTTAATTTGTTAAACGCAAGAAAG
>JAGLEA010000093.1 GCA_023145315.1 Psychrilyobacter sp. | reverse complement strand
TGATTCAAAAGTGTTTTTAGAGTATTATTTAGAATATCCTTTTATTAATAGAAATATATTTATAAAAATCCATATACGAACAAAATATTCTTTATTAGATTGTTTAAGAGTTATAGAATTCTTTTATAATGAGTGTTCATTCAAAAAAACTACAAAATTTATAAATAAATCTTGACACTTTACAAAAAAAAACATATACTTTAGAAGTAATCAAAACCAAGTGAAAAATATAACTTTTATAAATAAAGGGGGGTTAAAATTGAATTTTGAATTGAAAGAAGAATACAAAATGTTAGAAACTATGATTAGAGATTTTACCGAAAAAGAGGTTAAACCTATTGCTGGAGAGATCGATGAAGAGGAAAGATTTCCAATTGAAACAGTGGAAAAAATGAAAAAATTAGGATTATTCGGTATCCCTATTGCTAAAGAATATGGTGGACAAGGTGGAGACAACTTGATGTACTCTATGGTTGTAGAAGAACTTTCTAAAGCTTGTGGAACTACTGGAGTTATCATTTCGGCTCATACATCTTTAGGGATGGCACCAATATATGAATTCGGTACTGAGGAACAAAAACAAAGATATATTCCTAAGATGGCTAGTGGGGAATGGATGGGTGCTTTTGGACTTACTGAACCTAATGCTGGTACAGATGCTGCTGGTCAACAAACTACTGCATATTTAGATGAAGAAACAAATGAATGGGTATTAAATGGATCAAAAATATTTATCACAAACGCAGGGTATGCACATGTTTATGTAATATTTGCTATGACTGATAAATCTAAAGGATTAAAGGGAATTACAGCATTTATCGTAGAAGCTGATAGAGATGGATTCAGTATCGGTAAAAAAGAAAAGAAATTAGGAATCAAAGCATCTGCAACTTGTGAATTAATTTTCGAAGATTGTAGAATACCTAGTGATAACTTATTAGGAGTTGTAGGAAAAGGATTTAAAATTGCTATGATGACTCTTGATGGTGGAAGAATTGGTATAGCTTCTCAAGCTCTTGGAATTGCTCAAGGTGCTCTTGATGAAACTGTAAAATATGTTAAAGAAAGAGAACAATTTGGAAGAGCATTAGCAAAATTCCAAAACACTCAATTTCAGTTAGCTGATATGGATACAAAAGTAGAAGCTTCTAGATTACTTGTGAGAAAAGCTGCATGTAAAAAAGATAGAAAGGAAAGATATTCTGTAGAAGCAGCAATGGCTAAATTATTTGCTTCTGAAACAGCTATGGAAGTAACTACAAAAGCAGTTCAATTACACGGTGGATATGGATATACAAGAGATTATCCTGTTGAAAGAATGATGAGAGATGCAAAAATTACAGAGATATATGAGGGAACATCTGAAGTTCAAAAAATGGTAATAGCAGGAACTTTACTTAAATAAAATATTAAATCTATGGAGGATTTTATGAATATAGTAGTTTGTATAAAACAAGTACCAGATACAACAGAAATTAGATTAGATCCAATCAAAGGAACTCTTATTAGAGATGGTGTTCCTAGTATTATAAACCCTGATGATAGAGCAGGTTTAGAAGAAGCTTTAAGATTAAAAGATATACACGGAGCAACTATCACTGCAATAACAATGGGACCACCTCAAGCTCAAGCAGTTTTAAAAGAAGCTTTTGCTATGGGTGTTGATAGAGGAATATTATTAACAGATAGAAAATTTGCAGGTGCTGACTCTTTAGCAACTTCTAATGCTCTAGCTGGTGCACTTAAAAAATTAGATTTTGATATTGTTATCACAGGAAGACAAGCAATTGATGGAGATACTGCTCAAGTAGGACCACAACTTGCTGAACATCTTGATCTACCTCAAATGTCATATGTTAAGCATATTGATATTGTTGGTGAAGACATCGTTAGAATAAAAAGAGGTGTAGAAGGTGGATATCAACTTTTAGAAGCTCATACTCCTTGTGTATTAACTATATTATCAGAGGCTAATACTCCTAGATATATGTCAGTTGGAAAAATAATTACAGCTGTTAGAGAGAAAGAAGTAGAAACATGGACTACTGAGATGATTGATATTGATTTAGAAGTTCTTGGTTTAAAAGGATCTCCTACAAAAGTAAAGAAATCATTTACAAAAGGTGCTAAAACAGCAGGTAAAATCCATGAAGTAACTCCACAAGAAGCAGTTACTCTTATCATTGATAAATTAAAAGAAACTTTCATTATATAGCTAGGGGAGGAACTATGAACTTAAACGAATATAAAGGTGTATATGTATTTATAGAACAAAAATCTAAAGAGATTCAAAATGTTTCTTTAGAACTTTTAGGAAGAGGTAGAGGACTTGCTGATGATCTTGGTGAAGAGCTAGTTGCTGTATTCTTAGGAGATGGTATTTCAGATCAATCTCAAACACTTATTTCTCATGGTGCAGATAGAGTAATCTTTGTTGATCATCCTTGTTTAGTTAATTATCTAACTGAACCTTATGCTCAAGCACTTAGTGCTATCTCAAAAGTAGAAAATCCAAATATTATCTTAATTGGAGCTACTTCTACAGGTAGAGACTTAGCACCTAGAGTTTCAGCTAGATTAACTACTGGACTTACTGCCGACTGTACATCTTTAGAGATCTCTGAAGATAGACAAATGTGGATGACTAGACCAGCATTTGGTGGAAACTTAATGGCAACAATCGTATGTCCTGATCATAGACCACAAATGTCAAGTGTTAGACCTGGTGTTATGACTAAATTAGAAAAAGATACTACTAGAACTGGTAGTATTGAAGAGTTCAAAGTTGATTTTAACGAGAGTAAATTCAAAGTTAGATTCATCGAAGAAGTTGCAGAAGGAAAAGAACAAGTTAAAATTGAAGATGCTACTATCTTAGTATCTGGTGGTAGAGGAGTAGGTACTTTAGCAAACTTTGAAAATTTAGAAGTATTTGCTGATAAATTAGGAGCTACAGTTTCTGCATCACGTGCTATGGTAGATGCAGGAGTAATGGGACATGATAGACAAGTTGGACAAACTGGAAAAACAGTTAGACCTAATATGTATTTTGCCCTTGGTATCTCTGGAGCTATCCAACATTTAGCAGGAATGGAAGAGTCTGAATATATCATTGCTATCAATAAAGATAAGGAAGCTCCTATCTTTAATACAGCAGATCTTGGTATAGTAGCAGATGTTAATAAAGTAATTCCACTTCTAAATGTAGAATTAGAAAAATTAGCAGCTAAAAAATAGATAATTTAAGAGTATAATCAATTTATTGTTTATACTCTTTTTTTTTCGTGGTATAATAAAAAGTATTTTCATCTAATATATATATATTAGATAAGAAAGAATAGTGAAAAAAAGGAAGGAAGTAAAATTTGAAATAAAATAAAAATATATAGGAGATTAATTATGAAATTAATAGTTGGCTTGGGTAATCCAGGTATGAAATACCATAAAACAAGACATAACATTGGATTTGATGTGATAGATTATCTTGCTAGTGAGTTAGGAGTTACCAATTTTCGAGATAAATTCAATGGGGATATTGGAGAAGTTACTTTAGATGGGGAAAAAATATTTTTATTAAAACCTATGACTTTTATGAATCTTAGTGGAGACTCTATTCGTGAAGTCATAAAGTTCTATAAGATCGATCCAGTAGAAGATCTCATTGTTATTTATGATGATATGGATATTACATTGGGTAAACTTAAAATTAAGAGAAAGGGACGAGCTGGTGGACACAATGGTGTGAAATCTATTATCTCCCATGTAGGAGATGAGTTTATCAGAATAAAATGTGGAATCGGTAAACCTAAAAGAACAGAGGAAGTTATAAATTTTGTTTTAGATACATTTCCTAAAAGAGAGAGAGAAGATGAGATCTTACCACTTATAGAAACTGCTTCTAAAGCAGCTAAATCTATGATTACGGCTAAAAGTATTGAGAGAGTAATAGAAAAATTTAATAGAAAATAGGAGAATTATAGGATGAAATTAGAAAAAAAATATATAATTATACTTGCAATTACAGCTTGTTTACTTTGGTCTACAGCATTTGCAGGGGTTAAGATTGGTTTTGAATACATGCCTAAACCATTTACATTTGCAGGGATGAGATTTGTTTTAGCTGGAATATTCCTTCTCCCCTTTGCTCTTCGCAGTGGATCTATACAACAATTTATAGATAATAGAAAAGTTATCATCTATGTTGTATTTTTGAATACTGCCGTAGGATACGCACTATACTATACAGCTATGAGTTATGTAGGAGGAGCCACTGCTGCTATCATCGTAGGATCAGGACCTCTCCTAACTGGAGTTTTGACTCATTTTCTCATGGAAGATGATAGGATGGATAGATATAAGATGTTAAGTATCTCCCTAGGATTAGTAGGAATATTAATTATCATACTAAACTCTAAACCTATGACACCTGTAGGAGCAAAAGAGGTTCTCGGTATTTTTCTACTCCTAGCTAATTCACTCCTATCTAGTTATGCAAATATAAAAGTAGCTCAGATAAAGAAAGGTATATCATCGGTATTTTTAACTGCTAATCAAATGTTGTGGGGTGGATTAATATTATTAGGAGCAGGTTGGATTTTTGAGGGATCTATTGATTTTTATCAACCTCCTAGGTTCTATATAGCTCTAACATGGTTAGCCTTGGTTTCTGCAATAGCGTTTTCACTTTGGTTTTTCTTGATACAGCAACCTAATGTGAAAGTTTCAGAACTGAATATGTTTAAATATTTTATCCCCGTTTCAGGAGCTATTATTAGTTGGACCCTTCTACCTAATGAATCTCCTAATCTAGTTTCTATCTTAGGTATGGGGTTTGTATTTGCAGCACTTATAGTTAATCACAAATTTAGTAAAAAATAAGTTTAAAAAAAGACAGAAATCAATTAAGATTTCTGTCTTTTTAATTGAATTATACTAATTCGATTATTGCCATTGGTGAAGAGTCTCCTCTTCTAATTCCAGTTTTCATAATTCTAGTATATCCACCTTTTCTTTCAGTGTATTTAGGAGCTACTTCAGCAAATAACTTTGCTACAGTTGCTTTATCTCTTAAGAATGCTAATGCTCTTCTTCTAGATGATAAATCTCCTTTCTTACCTAAAGTAACCATTCTTTCAGCAAATTTTCTTAATTCCTTTGCTCTAGTTACAGTTGTTTCTATTCTCTCTTCATTGATAAGTGAGATAGTTAAGTTCATTAACATAGCTTTTCTATGGTCAGATCTTCTACCTAACTTTCTATATGATTTATTATGATTCATTTTTTAGTTATCCTCCTTTGCTTTTAAAAATTAATTAGAGGTATTATTTCCTTGTAAGTCGAAACCTAATTCTCTCATTTTGTCCAAAATTTCATCTAATGATTTTCTTCCTAAGTTTTTGATTTTTAACAATTCAGTTAATCCCATCTCAGAAAGTTGACCAACATCTTCTATTCCAGCCTTTTTAAGACAATTGAATGATCTTACAGTAAGGTCTAACTCCTCAATTTTAGTTCCTGAAACATCATCTTCAGCTTTTTCATTTGCCAAAGGTTCATCTGTTTCTTCCTCTTCTGGACCTCTTAATGCTTCCATTCTTTCTCCGATCTCTAAGAACGGATTAAAGTGGTAACTTAAAAGCTCTACTGCATATGAAATTGCGTCCCTGATTTCAACACTTCCATCAGTTTCTACATTTAATATTAATTTATCTAAATCAGTCTGATCTCCTACCATTGTATCTTCTACAGAGTAAGAAACTTTCTTGATTGGAGTATATATTGCATCAACTGCGATATACTCTACAGACCATTCACTGCTATCAATTTCATCTGCTACTACAAATCCTTCACCAGTATCAACCATAAATTCCATCTCTACACTTCTGTCAGTCGTAACTGTACAAATTATATGTTCAGGATTTATTACTTCAATACCTAAATCAGGAGTAATATCAGCTGCTGTAACAACTCTTGGTCCTTCTATTGAAAGTGTCATTTTCTTTTCACCAGGTTCATCAGCTTTAACAATTATCTCCTTAACATTAAGAACGATATCTGTTACTGCTTCTTTAACACCTTCCATAGTAGAAAATTCATTTAAAACACCGTCAATTCTAACACCTTTAATTGCAGTTCCTGGAATTGATGATAATAATACTCTTCTCAAAGCATTACCTACAGTATTTCCATAACCCCTATATAAAGGTTCAACTATATAGTTCCCAGCAAATTCGCTAGTAGTTTCTTCTATAATGTTTATATTTCTTGCTATTTTTTCGATCTTTAACATTGAATCACTCCTACATAATATTTTGTTTTCTCAAAACTTATTATCTTGAGTAGAATTCTACGATTAATGCTTCGTTTAATTCGAAGTCAACATCGTCCTTTGTAGGGTTTTGTAAAACTTTACCTGCAAAGTTAGCCTTATCTAATTCAATCCAAGTAGGAGCTGATGCTTCTTCCATAGATGATTTGATAATTTCAACGTTTTTTGAATTTTCTATAACAGCTACTACATCTCCAGGTTTAACTCTGTATGATGCAATATTTACTTTTCTTCCATTTACAGAAACATGTCCATGAGATACAACTTGTCTAGCTTGTCTTCTAGTAGAAGCAAACCCCATTCTGTATACAACATTTACTAATCTTCTCTCTAAATATTCTATTAAGTTAAGACCTGTTACTCCGTCTTTTCTTGATGCTTCATCATATAACTTTCTGAATTGCTTTTCCATTACAGCATATACGAATTTCGCTTTTTGCTTTTCTCTTAATTGAATTGCGTATTCAGTTGGTTTTTGATTTGCATTTGGTCTAGGACCTCTGTTTGATTTTTTATTTATACCTAAAACTATTGGATCTAATCCAAGAGCTCTACATCTCTTTAATACAGGCTGTCTATTAATTGCCATTGACCTATATCCTCCTTATTTTCTTATTTAACTCCGATAATCAGAATCATATTCTACAATAATATTGAATAAGTGAACTACACTCTTCTCTTTTTAGGTGGTCTACATCCATTATGTGGAACTGGTGTAGCATCAACAATTTTTGATACTTCTAATCCAGCTGCTTGTAATGATCTTACTGTAGCTTCTTTACCTGAACCATGTCCTTTAACTCTTACTTCTACTTTCTTCATTCCATGTTCCATAGCTGCTTTAGCTACTTCTTCCGCTGCTATTTGAGCTGCGAATGGAGTTCCTTTCTTTGTATTTCTGAATCCTGAAGTTCCTCCAGATTTCCAAGCAATAACTCTACCTTCCATGTCTGAGATAGCAATGATTGTATTGTTAAAAGTTGAATGTATATGAGCTATTCCTAATGGAACGTTCTTAATTTTCTTCTTAGTTTTAACTGCGCCTCTTTTCTTAGCCAAGTTAACTCCTCCTTACTTAAAATTTTTCTATATAATTAGATATTGTTATTATTTCTTAAGTGCTTTTTTTGGACCTTTTACTGTTCTTGCGTTTGTTTTAGACTTTTGCCCTCTTACAGGTAAGTTTGCTCTATGTCTAGAACCTCTGTAACATCTGATGTCTAATAATCTCTTGATATCAAGTCTGATGTCTTTTCTTAAGTCACCTTCAACTTTGATTTCGTCAACTATAGTTCTGATTTTGTTTAGTTCCTCTTCAGTCATATCTTTAACTCTTACATCAAAGCTTATTCCTGCTTCAGTTAGAACTCTTTCTGAAGTTGTTTGTCCGATTCCGAATACATAAGTTAATGCGATTACGATTCTCTTATTTCTAGGGATATCTACTCCTGCTACTCTTGCCACGTATTTTCCTCCTCGTTTACTTTATATATCGCTTGGTATAATAACCAGCTAAACACTTTCCTCGATATGCCTTTTGATTACTTCGAATTTTCATCCAAAAGTAGTGCCTCTACAGGTCAACATATCTTTACAGTACGCGTTTTCCAAATTGGTGTTGCCTTTGTAAATTATCCTTGAACTTGTTTGTGTTTTGGATTTGATTTACAGATTACTCTGATCTTGCCATGTCTTTTGATAACTTTACAGTGATCACAAATAGCCTTTACTGATGCTCTTACTTTCATTTGAAACCTCCTTCTACAAAAAAATTATTTTTTTCTGTAAACAATTCTACCTTTTGATAAATCATAAGGTGAAACTTGAACTAATACCTTATCTCCAGGTAAAATTCTAATGTAAAACATTCTCATTTTTCCTGATATGTGACCAGTAATCACATGTCCATTTTCTAATTCTACTTTAAACATAGCATTAGGTAGTGTTTCTAGTATTACTCCTTCTAACTCTATTACGTCTTGTTTCGCCATGCTTCCTCCTCGAAACTTATTGTTAATACCGAATTATTATATCATAATATATACAAAAAGTCTACTGTTTATTTTTTGTTTTTTATCTATCTAATTTACTTAGAACCACTGGTTTTCCATCAACGATTGCTACTGAATGTTCAAAGTGTGCACTTCTCTTTCCATCCCTAGTTACAGCAGTCCATCCATCCTTTAATATCCCTACTTTATATGATCCTGCATTCACCATTGGTTCTATAGCAATCACCATACCTTCTTCTAATTTTATACCTCTACCTTTTCTTCCAAAATTCATTACCATAGGGTCTTCATGCATAGAATATCCTACTCCATGACCACAAAAATCTCTTACTACTGTAAATTTGTTTTTCTTTACATAGCTCTCAATAGCATTCCCTAAATCACCTAATCTATTTCCAGCATAACACTCTTCTATTCCTATTTCTAAAGACTTTTTCGTAACTTCTAATAACCGCTTTGATTCTTCATCAATTTCTCCTACTGGAAAAGTAAAAGCCGAATCACCATAAAATCCATCTAGTTCTACTACTGTATCCACACTAATTATATCCCCTTCCTCTAATATTCTTTCATTAGGAACTCCGTGTACCACAGCCTCGTTTACAGATAAACATGACCCTGCTGGATATGCATTACTTGGTCCTCCTACACCTATCGTAGCTGGAGTTCCACCTTGAGATATTATATATTCCTCTATAATAGTATTTAATTCATTAGTTGATACACCGGGTACTATCTTGCTAGGTAGTATATCTGCATATAGTCTTGCTATTACTTGATTAGCCGCTTTTATTTTTTCTATTTCTTCTCGTGTCTTTATTGTAAATGACATAGATCCTCCTTGTCTTACTAAAAAAGGTGAGCAATCCCACCTTTTTTAATCTATATAATATATTATCCCAATATTTTAAATATGTCTTCTTTTACATCTGAAACATCTTTTGTTCCATCTACTTCTGACATTACATTTCTTTCGGTATAGAAATCAAATAATGGTGCAGTTTGTGTATGGTAAGCATCTAATCTACTTACTACTGTTTCAGCTGTATCATCTTTTCTTTGAACTAATTTGTCACCACAGTAGTCACAAATACCTTCTACTTTTGGTGAGTTAAACTCCATGTGAAATGATGCTCCACATTTTGGACATACTCTTCTACCTGTAATTCTACCTACAATCAATTCATCTGGAACATTTAGAGATATTACTCTATCTAAAGATATTCCCATCTCTTTCATTAGTAGTTCTAAAGCTTCTGCTTGAGGAATTGTTCTAGGAAAACCATCTAAGATAAATCCTTCCTTACAGTCTGATTCAGCTAATCTGTCTTTTATAATACCTATTATTGTTGAGTCTGGAACTAATTTCCCTTCATCCATGAATCTCTTTGCTTCTAACCCCATATTTGTTCCTGCTTTTATCGCAGCTCTCAAGATATCTCCTGTAGAGATTTGAGGGATTCCATACTTTTCTATTAAAAATTTAGCTTGTGTTCCTTTTCCTGCACCTGGTGCTCCAAATAACATGATATTCATTGAATAATCACTCCTTTTTATTTTTTATATACCATGTATTATACTATATATCCGTTATTTTTTAAAGATTTTTATATTTCTCTATACTTTTTTTAAAATTTTACCTAAGAAAAAAGCTATAACAAATTAATGCTATAGCTTCTTTTCTAGCTTATATTATTTTACTTTCTTTTTTCTTCATTACTTATATGCTCTGTAGCTCTAATCTCATCCCAAACTTTGAAGTCCCCTTCTATTCCTATGGCATTTGGATTAAAGTCCCAATTATCTTGTGTTCCTTTTTTCATTCTTTCTTTATAATCTTTTAAACACATAATAGTAGGTTTATACATTAATAATATTCCTATAATATTTACCCATGCCATCATTCCTACTCCAATATCTCCTAATGTCCAAGCTAATCCACCTGTTATTATAGTTCCTAAAAATATAAAAGCTAGAAATACTATGTTTATTAAACTTCTAATTTTCTTACCGTGTGTTTTACCCTCAAATAAATATATAGCACAAGAATCTCCATTCCAAAAATATGCTAATATAGTTGTAAAAGCAAAAAACATAATAGCTATAGCCACTATATAAGCTCCTGCTCCTATAGTATTATCAAGTGCTACAGCTGTATTTAACGACCCTATAGTTTTTGTAGTCATTGAATCTAGTGCACCATGAGCAGAATATATAGATTTTCCAGAAGCATCAAACACTTTATATGCTCCAGTTATTATGATCATCAATGCAGTTGCTGTACAAACAAATACAGAATCAATATAAATTGAAAATGCTTGAATTAAACCTTGCTTTGCAGGATGTGAAGTTTCTGCCGCTGCTGCTGACGCTGGACCTGTACCTTGTCCTGCTTCATTTGAATAAATTCCTCTCTTTACTCCCCACATTACTGCTGTACCAACAATACCTGCGAAAGCTTCTTCCTTACCGAAAGCAGATCTCACAATAAGTGATAATGAAGGAATAATTTCACTAATATTTAAAACTAAAACCACAAGAGCCAAAATAATATAAGCTATTGCCATAAACGGTACTACTACCCCAGCAAACTTAGCAATTCTTTTTGCACCACCAAAGATAATGATAGAAAGTAAAACTACAATCACTATACCAGTTATCCATGTTGGAACTCCTACAGCAGTATTTACAGATCCTGCAATTACATTTGCTTGAACAGAAGGTATGAATAATGACATACTTATCACTGTTACAATAGCAAATAAATTACCATACCATCTTTTACCACCCATCAAACCACTTCTAAAATAGTAAGCTGGTCCACCTCTATAGCCACCTTCAAATTTTTCTTTATAAAGTTGCCCTAATGTTGATTCTACATATGACGACGCTGCTCCTAATAGCGAGATTACCCATAACCAAAATATAGATCCAGGACCCCCTAGTGCAATAGCTGTAGCAACTCCTGCGATATTTCCTGTTCCAACTCTTCCAGAAACAGACATACACATAGCTTCAAATCCTGTTATAGCTTCTTTTGACCTTTCACCTGGCTTTACATCTTTTCCTAATAAAAGCCTTATCATCTCTTTTATCATTGTAAATTGTGCTCCACCTATTTTTAATGTAAAAAACAGTCCAGCACCTAAACAAAGATATACAAGAAATGGTGACCAAACAATACCATTTAACCCATTAATAAAATTTTCCATACTTCCCCCTTAAATAAAATATAAAATGTGTGAGTTATTTCACATTAAAAGTATACAACATTTAATTAAAGTATCCAAATTTTTTTTCACATATAAGTTCTTTTACTTTTTTGCTAAAGAAATCCACTAAAATAATTTAGTGGATTTCTTATTTTTAACTATATATTTCAATTATTTCTTTTATATCATTTCCACAACATTTTCCAGTAGGGTTATTTACAGCACAATTTGAATGAGCCATAGCTCCTGTTACTTTCATTATGTCTTGTAATGTTTTCGCACCACCCATAATTGCTACTACAATATCACCTTTTGTAACTTTGTCACAGTAGCAGATATATTCAAACATCTTCTTTTCTTTAGGAGTTTTTACTCTGTTTTTTTCATCTTCATACGACACTATCCTAGTATCTTCATCATTAGTTCCTCAGCAACTTCCTGTTTCTTCTGCTTCTTTTTTTATTTCTACTTTAGGAGCAGTATCCATTTGGATCTTCAGAGTTTTAATTAGTGAGCCTACTTTTTCACCTATTAACTCCACACATTTTTCTTTATCTTTTACATCTTGTAATCCAAAATCCATTACTCTCGTTGCAATATGGATAGGACAATCGATATCACACCCCATTTTCACTAAAATATCTACTTTTTCTGGTAGAGTATCCATTGACTTAGGGGAATATCCTGCCATAGAGAGCCCTCTTTTTTCCATAATCTCTTTTCCCACTTTATTAATCACATCTGCTGGATTTGTTCCTGCAGAATATATTTCAAAATCACCCTCATTAAATTCATTTCCAAATCTCTCTGCTACAATAGATTTAAACGAATTTCCATTACATACAAATGCTATTTTCATCTTTTAACCTCCATTTTCTTATACCTAATAATACCACAATTCATCTTAATTGCAAAAGAAAAAAGCTCCTAACAATTAGAAGCTTTTTCATGATTATATAAAAAATTTAGCTAGTCTTTTTATCCATGTGTTACCCATTTTTTTCATCATCCAATCTTCAGCTACCATCTTATTTAACATTGATATAGTTGGAAATGAATGTTGCGTCATCATTATATCAAACATAGTCAGATTTTTTTGAATAGCTAATATCCATTCATGTATTAATTCACTAGCTTCAGTTCCCACTATTGTTACCCCATATATCTTTCCTCTTTTGTTTGTTATAACCTTTATGAAGCCTTCTGGTTTCCCATCTGCTATGGTTCTCCCATATGAAGAAAACTCCCTCTTTACAACTTCTATTTTGTAATTTTTCTCTCTCGCTTCTTTTTCTGTTAACCCTGCTTGAGCGACTTCTGGATTTGTAAAAACTGACCAAGGAACAATATATTTACTTCTCTTAAATTTAAATGGTGTTGGATTCATAGCATTCATTAGAGCTAGCATTCCTTGGTGCATTGCTGCATGTGATAGCAGTGCCAATCCATTACAATCTCCTACAGCATATATATTTTTTTGATTTGTTCTCATATGTTCATCTACTATAATTCCTTTTTTATCATACTTAATTCCTGCTGCTTCTAATTTTAGAGTTTCTAATGCTGGTCTTCTTCCTGTAGCTATTAAAATCTTATCTCCTTCAAAAACACCCTTACTAGTGTGGGTATATACTACCCCTTCCTTGACCTCTATTTTTTCTATTTTTGTACTGTTATATATTCCTATCCCCTCTAATTCTAAGCTTTTACCTAGTAATATTCCTGCCTCTTCATCACCCATTGGTAGTAAAAAATTATCCATTTGAATTATATTCACTTCACTACCTAGCCTAGAAAAAGCTTGGGCCATCTCTGTCCCTATTGCTCCTCCACCTATTATTGTCAATCTTTTAGGTATCTCATCTTGATCAAATATGTTTAAATTTGTCAGCATTTGATCTTCGCTAAGAGTTTCTATCCCAGGAATCGGTGGAATAAAAGGCTCTGTTCCCGTCCCTATAAATATTTTCTT
>JAGLEA010000092.1 GCA_023145315.1 Psychrilyobacter sp. | reverse complement strand
CCTTCTATTCCAAATTTTTCTAATTCCTTAGCTGCATGATTAGCTTCACCGGCTTTTAGTAGTGCTTTACTCGGTATACACCCAACATTCAGACACTCGCCACCTATTTTTCTCATCTCTACTGCTAATATATCTAGTCCCATTGCTGATCCCATTGCCGAAACTGCCATTCCAGCTGGACCCATTCCTATTACTATAGCATCATATTTTTTCATGGTTGCCCCCTAATTATTTTTTGTTTTTACTTTATTCAATAAACCCGCTATATTTCCTGCATGACATAGTTCACCACAATATGTTCTTGGTTTCATTATAATTCCCATAATAATCGCTAAGATACTCGTAGCTACAAACCCAAAATAAATAGCCCCGCCTAGTTGGGTCAAATACTTTGAAAACATAAATCCTCCCTCTCATCTATTGTAGTATTTAATTAAATACTTATGCAGGTATAGTATTATTTAACTAATAATTTGTCAAGTTTTTTTATTTCCACCCTTCTCACAGTAAAGCTTTTAAATTTATAAATTTTATGATACTATATAATTAAATAATTATATAGTATCACATTAGGAGGTTAATATGAATAGCACTACATTCCAAGCTAAAGTTTTTAAAGCTTTAGGTCACCCATTGAGGTTACAGATTTTAAAAAAATTAAGCAACGGAGAGGTTTGTGTCTGTAGATTAGTCGATGACACAGAGTTTTCTCAAGCTAACCTATCACAGCATCTAAAAATACTCAGTAACGCTGGATTGATAGCAAAGCGAAAAGAGGGAAACTTTTCCCACTACCGACTTGCAGATGACAATATCATAAAATTAGTTCAAATTTGCGAAGCAATCACAACTAACTATATAAAAAAATTAGGAGAATAAAATGAAAAAAAAATATGATCTCACCGAAGGAAATATCTTATACAAGTTAACGCTACTGTCTCTACCTATTATGGGAATGTCCCTCATGCAGATGGCTTACAACATGATCGATATGATCTGGATTGGTAGATTAGGAACTTCTGCCATTGCTGCTGTTGGTACTGCTGGATTTTTTCTAAAATTTGGTTTTGCCATCTCGGCACTTATATTTATAGGTACAGGGATCAGGACATCCCAAGCTGTAGGTAAAAAAGATTTTGAGGAAGCAAATGCTTATGGGGAAACATCTATACTCAATACTATTGGTATTATCAGTGTCTTTGTACTTTTTTTATTGGTATTTCGAGTGCAACTAATAGAGTTTTTCAAACTGTCTGATCCCGCTATTAATAAGATGGCCATCGACTACCTTACTATCACAGCCATAGGAGTGTTTTTCTCTGCACTATCACTAGTATTTACAAGAATTTTTAATGGACATGGTAATAGTAAAACACCATTTTTGATCACTAGTATCGGTCTCATACTAAATATTGTTTTAGATCCTATCTTGATTTTTGGACTCTTTGGAGCTCCTAAATTAGGTGTTGTAGGAGCAGCTTTAGCCACTGTATTTGCGCAATTTGTAGTTGCTTCTACTCTATTTTTCACTTTAAAAAAACAATATGGTTTATTTAAAAATGGAATTAATTATAATATTGAAAAAGCAAAAGACATCTTTAAAATTGGTGCTCCAGTAGCTACTCAAAGAATTCTTTTCACTGCTTTTTCTGTAGTAATAGCTAGAATTATAGCTAATTGGGGAGCCGATGCCATTGCAGTACAAAGAGTAGGAGTACAGGTAGAATCACTCTCATGGATAACTGCTGGTGGATTCCAAGGAGCATTAGCGGCATTTGTAGGGCAAAACTATGGTGCTAAAAAATATGATAGGATAAAGAGTGGATATTTTAATGCTATCGGAATCATAACAGTATTAGGAGTATTTGTGAGTTTCATGCTTATTGTATTCCCTGAACCACTCTTTAGAATATTCTTACAAGAGGAAAATATAGTCAAATTAGGGGCTAATTACCTAAGAATATTAGGAGTTTCCCAACTATTTATGGTAGTGGAAATGACAACTGTAGGAGGATTCCAAGGAATCGGAAAAACACTTCCACCATCTATTGTCAGTATTATATTTACAGGAGCTAGAATTCCCATGGCACTTTTACTTTCTGCCACAGCACTAGGGCTTAATGGCGTATGGTGGAGTATTACTATTAGTAGTATTTTAAAGGGAATTATATTACCAATTTGGTTTATAATACACTTGAAAAAATTTAAAAATCAATAACTATATTTAGGAGGGAACATGAAAAACTTAATAAGCACAATTAATAATAACAATTTAAATAGATTTTTAACAAAGTGTAATTTTGGATTAGAGAAAGAAAATGTTAGAGTTGATTTTAAAGGGCATCTAGCTCTTACAAAACACCCTAAAGCTTTTGGTGACAAGATGAATAATCCCTATATCACTACTGATTTTTCAGAAAGTCAAATAGAGATGATTACGCCATCTTTAGATACTATAGAGGAAACATTTAATTTTTTAGATGGTTTACACGACATGATTACTTTAGAATTAAAAGGTGAATATCTATGGCCACAAAGTACTCCTCCATCGCTACCCGATAAAGATGAAATACCTGTATCAGAATTTTGTGATTGCGAGAGTGGTTTAGAAGCTGAAAAGTATAGAGACTATTTAGCAGAAAAATATGGAAAGAAAAAACAGCTATTGTCTGGAATCCACTATAACTTTTCATTTAAAGATGAATTTTTAAATCTTCTACACAAAGATAGTGAGATAACTGATTTTTCGTTATTCAAAGATGAAGTCTATCTTAAGATGTCTAGGAATTTTTTCAAATATAGGTGGATATTAATATACTTATTTGGTGCTAATCCCAGTGTTCATGATTCGTATGATATAGATTGTTTAGAAGGTGGTGGAAACTGTGGATCTAGCACTCAAAAAGGTAGTGATTTTTTAGATGAAATAGCTCCTAATTCATATTCATATACAGATGGAAACTCTTTTAGAAATGGAATGTGTGGATACAAAAATAAGGAAACTTTTAAAGTTTCATATAATTCTAGAAAGGAATATATAAAGGATATAAAAAATCTAATAAACGAGAACAAGCTAATAAGTGAGAAAGAATATTATAGTCCAATTAGATTAAAAGCTAAAGACAATGGAAATCTTTTAAAATCTATCGAAGAAGATGGTATTGAGTATGTAGAAGTTAGATTATTAGATCTTAATCCTATGGTAAAAACAGGACTTTCTGTAGACCAACTTTATTTTGTACACTCATTCTTACTTTTTTGTTTATTTACAGAATCTGATACAATCACTGAGGATGAAATCAGACATGGAGATGATAATCATGAATTAGTTGCTCACTATGGTAGAAGAGAAAATTTAGAGTTATTCTGTAGTTGTGATAATGAATTTAAACCACTTAAAGAGATGGGACTAGACCTAGTTGCTAGTATAGAAAATATACTAAAAGATCTTAACCTTTGCCAGATGAATTACACTAATCCTTTGAGAGAAGCTATAGAAGCATTAGAAAACCCAAATAAAACTCTAGCTGCAAAAGTAGAAAAAGGTATTATAGAAAGTGGATTTATTGAATTTAATCTAAATCAAGCAAAAGAATACTATACTGAAAGTACTATAGATAGCTTTACTTTAAAAGGTTTTGAAGATTTAGAACTTTCTACTCAAATATTATTAAAAGAAGCTATGAAAAGAGGTATTAAATTTGAAATTTTAGATCGTAAAGAAAATTTTATTTCATTAACTAAGAAAGGAAAAACTGAATATGTAATTCAAGCTACAAAAACATCTTTGGATTCATACAGTACAGTACTAATGATGGAAAATAAATTAGTTACGAAAAAAATACTTGAAAAAAACAAAATAAAAGTACCACATGGTGGATATTATACTAATATAGAAGATGCCTTGGTAGATTATTATAAATATAGCTCTATCAAAACTGTAGTAAAACCTAACTCTACTAATTTCGGATTAGGAATCACTATTCTACCTAGCGAATTTACATATAAAGACTATGAAGATTCTATCAAATTTGCCTTTGGAGAGGATGATTCTATCTTAATAGAAGAATTTATAGAGGGAAAAGAATACAGAGTATTCGTATTAGATGGAAAAGTAGTCGGGATACTACATAGAGTACCTGCCAATATTGTAGGGGATGGAGTTCATACTATTACACAATTAGTAGAAGACAAAAATAAAGATATATTGAGAGGAACAGGATACAAGAAACCACTTCAAAAGATTAATTTAGGAGAAGCTGAGAAAACTTTCTTAAAAACAAAAAATTTAAATTTTGAATATATACCACTAAAAAATGAAGTTATCTATCTAAGAGAAAATTCTAACATAAGTACTGGTGGAGATAGTATCGATTTTACAGACGATATTTTAGATGAGTATAAGGAAATAGCCGTAGAAGCTGCAAAAGCTGCTGATGCAACTATTTGTGGGGTAGATTTAATGATTAATGATATCAAAGAACTTCCCAATGATAGTAATCATGGGATTATAGAAATTAATTTTAATCCTGCTATCCATATTCATTGCTATCCTTATAAGGGGAAAAATAGAGATTTAGGGAATAAAATATTAGATGTGTTAGGATTTTAAAAAAAGTTTGATTTCAAGGATAAATATAAAAATAAGGAGTAATAA
>JAGLEA010000091.1 GCA_023145315.1 Psychrilyobacter sp. | reverse complement strand
TATCTTTTCTTGAATATTTTTCATATAGTACAAAACCATCGTAGAAGTCTTTTACTCTATAGTTTTTTTCATATTCTAAAATCGAATATTCAAGTAGATCCATTAGATAAAACCTAAACTCTTCATCTTCTAAAAACTCTATAAATTCATCTTCTACAATAAATCTATTTTCTTCTACTTTTACAATATTAAAATCATATATTTCTCTAACTGTAAGAATTTTCTTATTTGATTTTTCTGTCACAAATTCAAAATTTAGATTTTTGTAAAGAGAGTTTATAGTCGCATCACTAATTTCATGATTATATTTTTCTCTTATAATTTTTCTTAATTTTTCTATACTACATTCCCTATTTTCTATCAATTCCAAGAGCAACATAATCTCTTCTACCCTCTTCCCATTAGCTATGTCCAAAGAAAAAAATTCTATTAATTTTTTTTTCTTTTTCTCTTTTTCTTCTCTCCCCTTTTTTTCAAAAGGATTGATGTCCGTAGGACAAAGGGGGATTACTATTTCTACAAAGTTACGATAACTCTTATACTCACTCACATAAGCCTTTGGATTTCTCGAATCATGCTTTACAAAATCAACCATTGTAGGAGTTCTTCCTAATTTGTATTTTAGCATCTCAAAATCTTTTTTCAGATCTCTTTTAGTTTGTAATTTAGAATTATCAATAGCTTTAAAAATTCTTTCTTTGGAAATTTTATCAAAATTTATAGTAGAACTTCCTGGTAGTGTCTCGCTTTCATTTACTAGAAGTTTTTTTATTTTACTTTTATCAAAACTTTTATCGCCATAAAGGGCTATTGGAATCAAATAATTATTTTCATAATTCCCTATAAAGTCTATTACTGTTAGATATTCCTTTTTTCTTATTTTTCGTAACCCTCTACCTAGTTGTTGAACAAAAACTATGCCCGACTCTGTAGGACGCAGCATAATTATTTGATTTATTTTTGGAATATCTATCCCTTCATTAAAAATATCAACAGAAAATATATAATCTAATTTTTCACGGTCATCACTTTCTAATTCTAACCTTCTAATTCCAACTTCTCTTTCTTCTTCACTATTTTTCCCTGATAAAGCTATAGTTCTATAACCTTTTTTGTTAAATAACCCCGATAATTCCTGACTTTCATCATTTCTACTACAAAAAATTAACCCTCTAATAATTCCATCATCTGTTTTATATAATTCGGCTTTTTCTATTATTCTATCTACTCTCTCATCAGATATCAATCTTTTAAAAAGTTTATCTTTATCATCTTTTTCTATATAGTTATCTTCTAATTCTATATCCGTAACTCCATAGTAGTGAAATGGTACCAACATCTCTTCCTCTAAAGCTTGTTGCAACCTTATCTCGTATGCTATATTATGATCAAATTGGCTAAATATATCAATTCCATCTGTCCTTTCTGGTGTAGCTGTCATACCTAATAAAAATTTAGGAGTAAAGTAACCCAATATTTTTTGGTAAGTTGAAGCACTTGCTCTGTGAGTTTCATCGATAACTATATAATCAAAGTGATTTTTAGAAAACAATTCTAAATTTTCTTTTTTCGATATAGTTTGTACTGTTGAAAATATAAAATCAGATACTGTATCTTTTTCTTGTCCCGAAAATATTCCCATGCTTTTTTCTTTTTTAAATATTTTTTTATAACTATCCATAGCTGTCTTAGCTATATTTTTCCTGTGAACTATAAATAAAAACTTTTTAGGATTATAATTTCTAACATCAAACGCTGAAAGATATGTTTTACCAGTTCCCGTAGCTGAAATTAGAAGAGCTTTTTTAGCTCCTTCTTTTCGCAATTTTTCTATATTTTCAAGTGCTCTTCCCTGCATCTTATTAGGAGATACTATTCTTATGAGCTCTTCTATTTCTCCTTCATTTCTATAGCGCATTTCTTTCTGTTTGTTATATACAATTTCATATTTTTTTATAAAATCTAATGTTACAGGGTAACCCTTCTTAAACTCACTATTAGCTTCTTCTAAGACTTCCTCTATTAAATGAGATTTATTAGAAGTGGTTACTAGTAAATTCCATTCTTTATTTATGCATAATGCACTAGCAGTTAAGTTACTACTTCCAACTATGAGGGTATATTGATAACTATGTTTAAAAAAATAACCCTTAGCATGAAAATTACCCTTTGTAGCTATTCTTAGTTCTATATTACTTAGTTTTAGAAGAGTCTTTAGCGCCTCTGGTTGAGTAAAATCTTGATATTGAGATACTAGAATTTTACCTTTTATTCCTAGAGTTTCTAATTCTTCAAAAGTATTAATTAATGTCGCTACACCACTTTTTGTTAAAAAAGCAACAGAAAAATAGAACTCATCACAAGTTCTTAATTCATTAATAATAGTAGATAATACTTTTTTATTTTTCTCCCTATCATTAGTTATCAGTTTAGGCAGGTAAAGATTATCATCACCATAGCCTTTATCTATAAATCCAACTTCTAATGAATTTCTTAATTCTCTATATATTGGCATATTCACGCTTCCTTCAGATGTTTTTAATAAGATATAAAACTATTTATTTTACTATCATTTCTTCGTTAATTTCGCTTAAGTTTCTTGCACCTGTTAATATCATTCCTTGATACAGTTGTTTTTTTAGAGTATCTAAAATTATTTTTACTCCCTCTCTCCGACCTCCTATACTTCCCCACATTACAGGTCGTCCAACTAGTACTGAGTCTGCACCAGAGGCTAAAAATTTAACGATATCCATCCCCTCTCTTACTCCACCGTCAGCTATAACTACCATTTTGTCTCCTACTACTTTTTTTATTTCTCC
>JAGLEA010000090.1 GCA_023145315.1 Psychrilyobacter sp. | reverse complement strand
CCAGCTAAAGTAGTTTATGAATTTGGTAAAAGCAAAAAAGATTTATTTAATATCAAAGGTGGTTACTCTGAAGGGAAAAGAGTTGAAGTTTCTGAATTAGAAGCATTAGCAACTTTACCATCAAGAGAAGCATTATTATCAATGATCTTAAATGGAATGTTAGGACCAATCAGAAAGTTAGCATACGGTATCGTAGCTATCGCTGATCAAAAAGAAGGAGCTTAATCGCTACCGACAAAAAAGATCGAAAGATCAAAAAAATTAAAATCGAATAGGGTAAGCGAAAGGCTGCCCATTAAAATTAGGAGGATATAAAAATGGCATTTAATCAAGAGCAATTCATCGCTGATTTAGAAGCAATGACTGTATTAGAATTAAAAGAAGTAGTAGAAGCATTAGAAAATCACTTTGGAGTAACAGCAGCGGCACCAGTTGCAGTTGCAGGTGGAGCAGGAGAAGCAGCAGAAGAGCAAACTGAATTTGATGTAATCATCATGTCAGCTGGCGGAAAGAAAATTGCTGTAATCAAAGAATTAAGAGCTATCACTGGATTAGGTCTTAAAGAAGCTAAAGGATTAGCAGAAACTGAAGGCGGAAAAGTAAAAGAAGGAGTTTCTAAAGACGAAGCAACAGAAGTTGCAGCTAAATTAGAAGCAGCAGGAGCTACTGTAGAAGTTAAGTAATTAACTCCTAAGTAACTGACTGGATTAACATAAATAGGACACTCTTTTACGAGAGTGTCCTATTTAATCATTGAAAAAGCAAAATAAAATATTTACTATAATTATAAAATTAATAGTTCATGTGTTAGTAGAATCTCAGTAAAACAGGGATTCTTTTAAGATGTTAACTATTAATTTTCAATGATATGAAAAGATAAGGAGAGTGAATTAATGACAAAGCTTATTAAAAGAACTAGTTTTGGAACAATCAAAGAGAGAGGAGTTATGCCTCATTTCTTAGAATTTCAATTGAACTCGTATGAGGACTTTTTACAGGCTAAAAAAGACCCTGCGTCAAGAGACCACAAAGGATTAGAAGCAGCATTTAAAGAAATTTTTCCAATAGAATCTTCTAATGGTGATATTAAATTAAATTATGTAGGGTATGAGTTACATGAAAATGAACCTCCGTTAAACGATGAGTTAGAGTGTAAGAAAAGAGGGAAAACTTTTTCTTCTTCTCTTAAAGTAAGGCTTAGATTAGAAAATAAAAAAGCGGGAAATGAGATCCAAGAAACTTTAGTTTATTTTGGAGAAATTCCTAGAATGACCGAACATGCTACATTTATCATAAATGGTGCAGAGAGAGTAGTAGTATCACAACTACATAGATCTCCAGGTGTATCTTTTACAAAAGAAGTAAACATTCAAACAGCTAAAGATATGTATACAGGAAAAATTATTCCTTACAAAGGTACATGGTTAGAATTTGAAACAGATAAAAACGATTATCTTAATGTAAAAATAGATAGAAAGAAAAAAGTTTTAGCACCAATATTCTTAAAAGCAGTAGATTTCTATGAGACAAATACTGAAATTATGGATGATATGCTAGAAACAAAAGTAAAGGATCTTACTGAATATTATGAAAAATATTCAAATAGAGAGGAACTTATATCTGTTTTAAGAACTAAAATAGAAGGTTCTTTCATAAAAGAAGATATTTATGAAGAAGAAACTGGTGAAATCATCTTAGAAGCTGAAAGTTTTATAGATGAAATGACAGTTGAAAAGATTATAGATGAAAAACTAGAAACACTTACTTATTGGGAAGTAAAGCCTGAAGATAAAGTTTTAGCTAACTCGTTATTAGACGATACTACTGAAAATTCAGACGATGCAGTAATGGAAGTATTTAAGAAATTAAGACCAGGAGACATGGTGACATTAGACTCTGCAAGATCTCTTGTTAGACAAATGTTCTTTAATCCACAAAGATATGACTTCGCATCAGTTGGAAGATATAAGATGAATAAAAGATTAAAAATAGATGTAGCAGAAGATGTGGTGGTACTTACAAAAGAAGATGTAATGGCAACTATAAGATATGCAATAGGATTATATGGTGGAGAAGGGCATACTGACGACATCGATAACCTTTCAAATAGAAGAGTAAGAGGAGTAGGAGAGCTACTTCATATGCAAATCAGAACTGGACTAGCTAAGATGAATAAAATGGTTAAAGAAAAGATGACTATTCAAGAAGCATCTGCACTTACACCACAATCAC
Organism: Psychrilyobacter sp.; assembly: GCA_023145315.1. Lineage (GTDB taxonomy): Bacteria > Fusobacteriota > Fusobacteriia > Fusobacteriales > Fusobacteriaceae > Psychrilyobacter. The sequence continues at coordinate 154 of JAGLEA010000090.1, read as the reverse complement.
TATTAAACACTAGACCATTAAATGCTTTGATCTTAGATTTCTTTGGATCAGGTCAATTATCACAATTTATGGACCAATCTAATCCGTTAGCAGAGTTAACTCATAAGAGAAGAATATCTGCATTAGGACCTGGAGGACTTTCAAGAGAAAGAGC
>JAGLEA010000009.1 GCA_023145315.1 Psychrilyobacter sp. | reverse complement strand
TTCAACTATTTATAGAGGCTAATAATATTGCTAGTTTAGCTAATACAAGTGCAATTAAAAGGTTTAGAGAACTAGTACTAAATGGAAAGAAAAGGGTAGAAATCACTGAGGCCCCAGCCTATGCAAATTCTGGAAATTCTAAAGATATATCGGCCATGGAAAAAACTTATAGAGTATGAAAAGAAAAGGGTAGAAATCACTGAGATTTCTACCCTTTTTTCTACGAGAAATATATAAGATTATACTTCTAATATTTTTCTTCCATTAAACAAATTTTGATAAACTAAAATAGTGGCTCCAATAGTCGCAGCATCAACACCTTTTAGTTGAGATGGGATGATATTTAAATTACGAGTAGAAGAATTTAGGGCATATTTTTTTACTTTTGCCTCTAAGAGGTCATAAAATATATTTTTCGAATTATTAATTTCACCGACTATAATGATAACTTTTGGGTTGAATAAATTAACTAAGAAAGACAAGGTATATCCAAGATTTTCAGAGATATCTTCTAAAATTTTTAGAGATTTTGGTTCCTTTAAATTAACAGATTTATAGAACTTTTGTAAAGAAAAATATTCATTATAAAAATTTGGGGTCTTGATCTTAATCTTAATCTCTTCTATCACTCGTTTGCTACCAATGAGTGCTTCTAAACAACCATGGTTTCCACATGAACAAAGATGAGAACTATTTTTTTCTACAATTACATGACCTATCTCTCCAGCACTATAATTTTCACCACGATAAAGCTTATTATTCAAAATAATCCCTGCCCCAATACCTTCTCCAATATTAATTATAATAAAATTTGATTCGTTAATACCCACCCCTTGGTGATGAGTCCCTAAAGCCATAGCTCGAACATCATTATCGATGATAGTAGGTATATCAAATTCCTCTTCTATAACTTTTTTTAAATTAAAATCTTTCCAGTGATAATGAGGAGAAAAGATAGAGATTCCTCGATCATAATCAACCATTCCATTTAATGCAATACCAATACCTAATATCCTTTTATTTTTAGAGGTTTTAATAAGAATTTTAATGAGAGTAAATAATAAATTTAAAATATAGCTTTTATCTTTTTTTTCTAAAATATAAGTTTCTTCTGAAATTATTTCCCCCTTAATACTAGTTAGAATCCCTTTTATTTTAGTAGGAGCAAGATAGATTCCAAGAATATACCCAGCATTTTTATTTATATCTAAAAGAATTGGCGGTCGACCACCAGATATTTTACCTGTACCAGACTCTAAAAGAATATCTAAGTCAATTAACTTTTTTGTCGATTTAGTAATACTTGCAGGAGTAAGGCCTGTTAAAATAGCTAATTCAGCTCGTGATTTCATCCCTTGTGTTTTTAAAATATCAATAATATTTGAAATGTTGATTCTTTTGATTAAATCAGAGTTTCCAGTTTTATGTTTCATAATAATGACTCCTATAAATGTTTGATTAAATAAAGTATATGATTAAAAAAAAAATAAGTCAATAAAAAAATACCTTGACTTTTTTCTTATAAGAGTGTACATTAAATTAACTTAGTTAATAAAGTTAATAAAATAAAAAAGAGGGGGAACAAAATGAAAAAAATAGTTTTATTATTGTTATCGTTAGTATTAATATCGTGTGGAAGTGGAAAAGGTGATGCGAAAGGTCAAGTAGA
>JAGLEA010000089.1 GCA_023145315.1 Psychrilyobacter sp. | reverse complement strand
GGACATGAAGTTGTATGGGTAGATGGTTCTAAGATAGATTATTTAGATGTATCTCCTAAACAAGTAGTATCTGTATCAGCAGGATTAATACCATTCTTAGAACATGATGATGCCAATAGAGCACTAATGGGATCAAATATGCAAAGACAAGCAGTTCCTTTATTAAGATCAGAAGCTCCATTTGTTGGAACAGGATTAGAAAGAAAAGTAGCAATTGATTCGGGAGCAGTAGTAATAGCAAAAACAGCTGGAACAGTAACTTATGTTGATGCTAGTAGAATAGTTGTAACTGGTGAAGAAAATGGAATTAAAATAGATGAAAATTATAAATTATTAAACTTTGAAAGATCAAACCAAGCTATGTGTTTACACCAAGTTCCATTAGTTAATATGGGACAAAAAATAGAAATAGGTGATATCTTAGCAGATGGACCTTCTACAAAAGGTGGAGATTTAGCACTAGGTAGAAATATCTTAATGGCATTTATGCCTTGGGAAGGGTATAACTTTGAGGATGGAATATTAATCTCTGACAGACTTAGAAAAGAAGATGTATTTACTTCGCTTCATATCGAAGAGTATGAAGTAGATGCTAGATCAACTAAGTTAGGAGATGAAGAAATCACAAGAGAGATACCAAATGTAGGAGAAGATGCTCTTAGAAACCTTGATGAAAGAGGGATAATAAGAATAGGGGCAGTAGTAGGACCTGGAGATATATTAGTTGGAAAAACTACTCCTAAAGGGGAAACTGAACCACCTGCAGAAGAAAAATTACTTAGAGCAATCTTTGGTGAGAAAGCAAGAGATGTAAGAGATACTTCTCTAAAAATGCCACATGGTTCTAAAGGAACTGTAGTAGATATACTAGAGCTTTCAAGAGCTAATGGTGATGAATTAAAAGCAGGAATAAATAGTTCTATCAGAATATTTATTGCAGAAAAAAGAAAGATAAACGTAGGAGATAAAATCTCTGGACGTCATGGAAATAAAGGGGTAATCTCAAGAGTATTACCTGCAGAAGATATGCCATTCTTAGAAGATGGAACACATGTAGATATCGTACTTAATCCATTAGGAGTACCATCACGGATGAATATTGGACAAGTATTAGAAGTACATTTAGGACTAGCACTTGGATTTATGGATGACGAAGATGGAGACCGTGGTGTTTATATCGAAACTCCAGTATTTGATAGTGGAGATAGAGACGCTGGTGGCCATGAAGAAACTATAAAAGGATATTTAGAGCGTGCTGGATTTGATAGATCTGGTAAAGTTAACTTAATAGATGGTAGAACAGGGGAAGCATTTGATAATCCTGTAACTGTTGGACGTATGTATATTCTTAAACTACATCATTTAGTAGAAGATAAGATGCATGCTAGAGCAATTGGACCTTATTCATTAGTAACACAACAACCACTAGGTGGAAAAGCACAATTTGGTGGACAAAGACTTGGAGAAATGGAAGTTTGGGCACTTGAAGCATATGGAGCTTCTAGCATCTTACAAGAGATGTTGACTGTAAAATCAGATGATGTTATGGGTAGAACAAAAACTTATGAAGCCATCGTTAAAGGTGAAGAGATGCCAGAACCAAGTTTACCAGAATCATTTAAAGTATTATTAAAAGAGTTCCAAGCTCTTGCTTTAGACATAGAGTTATTTGATACTGAAGGTGAAGTAATTGACGTTTCTAGTGACCTCGCAAAAGAAGAGATAATCACTGAGTTTTCGTTAGCAGACTTAAAAGAATAATAATAATCAAACAATTAGTTTGAGTTAGAAATAGGGTTGAACAAGATACAGTGTAGAATTGATTTTTACACTGAAATCTTGTCTTATGAGCTTATTTTGAAAGAAGAATTAAGGAGGCTATTTAATAGTATGGGTATTAAAAACTTTGAAAAAATTAAAATTAAACTTGCTTCACCAGAAAAGATTAGAGATTGGTCTTATGGAGAAGTAACTAAACCAGAAACTATAAACTACAGAACACTTAATCCTGAATTTGATGGTTTATTCTGTGAAAGAATATTCGGACCAACAAAAGATTGGGAATGTGCATGTGGAAAATATAAAAGAATGAGATATAAAGGCCTTAAATGTGAAAAATGTGGGGTTGAAGTAACTAAATCAAAAGTAAGAAGAGAAAGAATGGGACATATCCAACTAGCAGCACCAGTAGCACATATCTGGTACTCAAAAGGAACTCCTAATAAAATGGCACTTCTAATTGGTATATCACCAAAAGAATTAGAGTCAGTATTATATTTTGCTAGATATTTAATATTAAGTCCTGCTGAGAGTGGATTAGAAGTAGGTAGTATATTATCTGAAAGAGAATATAAGATGCATAGACAACAACAAGGAAAGAAGTTTGAAGCTAAGATGGGTGCTGAAGGAATCTTAACTCTATTAAAGAGAATAGATTTGAAAAAGTTATCTAAAGAGTTAGAAAAAGACTTCGAAGAAGTTACTTCTATGCAAAAAAGAAAGAAATTAGTAAAGAGATTAAAAGTTGTTAGAGATTTACTAGCTTCTGCAAATCAACCATCTTGGATGATTCTGAAGAGTGTACCTATTATACCTGCTGACCTAAGACCAATGGTTCAATTAGATGGTGGAAGATTCGCAACTTCAGATTTAAATGATTTATACAGAAGAGTAATCAATAGAAATAACAGATTAAAGAAGTTATTAGATATCGGTGCTCCTGAAATCGTAGTAAAAAATGAAAAAAGAATGTTACAAGAAGCTGTAGATGCTCTTATCGATAACGGTAGAAGAGGAAAGCCTGTTGTAGCACAAAATAATAGAGAACTAAAATCTTTATCAGACATGCTTAAAGGTAAGCAAGGAAGATTTAGACAAAACTTATTAGGAAAGCGTGTAGACTACTCAGCAAGATCAGTAATCGTAGTAGGTCCAACATTAGAAATGAACCAATGTGGAATTCCTAAGAAAATGGCTTTAGAACTATATAAGCCGTTTATTATGAGAGAATTAGTAAAAAGAGAGATAGCTGGGACTATTAAAACTGCTAAGAAATTAGTAGAAGAAGCGGATAATTCTGTATGGGATGTAATAGAAGATGTAATTGCAGATCATCCAGTATTATTAAACAGAGCCCCAACTTTACATAGATTATCTATCCAAGCTTTCCAACCTGTATTAATAGAAGGTAAAGCAATAAGATTACATCCATTAGCTTGTGCAGCTTTCAATGCTGACTTTGATGGAGACCAAATGGCAGTACATTTAGTACTATCGCCTGAATCTATTGCAGAAGCAAAAACTTTAATGATGGCAAATAATAATATTATTGCTCTATCAAATGGTGAACCTATTGTAGTACCATCACAAGATATGGTAATGGGATGTTTCTATATGACAAAGGAAAAACCAGGTGCAAAAGGTGAGGGAATGAACTTCTCAAACAAAAATCAAGCAATTACAGCTTACCAAACAAAAATCATCGAAACTCATGCTCTTATTAATGTAAGAATGCAAGACGATGACGGTGAAAATATAATGGTAAATACAACTGTAGGAAGATTAATGTTTAATGCAATGTTACCAAAAGAAGTGAAGAGATATAATGTTACTTTTGGTAAGAAGCAACTAAAAGAATTAATCACAGATATCTTTAAAAAATTAGGATTTAGTACTACTTCTAAACTTGTAAATGATATTAAAAACTTTGGTTTCCATTATGCATGTACAGCAGGAATAACTGTAGGTATTGAAGATATGACGATTCCAGAGACAAAGAAAGCTATATTAGCACAAGCAGATGCTGATGTATTAACAATTAATAAGCAATATAAAACAGGTGAAATTATAAACGAAGAAAGATATAGAAGAACAGTTGCAGTATGGTCACAAGCTACAGAAGATGTAACTACTGCCATGATGGATGGACTAGATGAATTTAATCCAGTAAACATGATGTCAAACTCAGGTTCCAGAGGTTCCATCGCACAGATGAGACAACTAGCTGCCATGAGAGGATTAATGGCTGATACAACGGGTAAGATCATAGAAGTACCTATCAAAGCAAACTTTAGAGAGGGTCTAACAGTAATGGAATTCTTCATGTCATCACATGGAGCAAGAAAAGGACTAGCAGATACAGCTCTAAGAACTGCCGATTCAGGTTATTTAACAAGAAGATTAGTTGATATTTCACATGAAGTTATCGTAAATCAAGATGACTGTAAGACACATGAAAATATCGAAGTAGCAGACCTTTATTCTGATGGAGTACTTATTGAGTACCTACATGAAAGAATCTTAGGTAGAGTAGTAGCTCAAGATATAGAATTAGATGGAAAAGTGCTATATCCTAGAGATACAATGATGGATGAAGTGATAGCAGATGATATTATAGCAAAAGGTGTGAAATCAGTTAAGATGAGATCACCACTTACATGTGCTCTTGAAAAAGGTGTTTGTAGAATGTGTTATGGTAGAGATCTATCTAATCATAGAGATATCCTATTAGGAGAAGCTGTAGGAGTAATCGCAGCACAATCTATCGGAGAACCAGGAACACAACTTACAATGAGAACTTTCCATACTGGTGGAGTAGCATCAACAACTAAAGTGCAAGATACAATTAAATCTGAAAATAGTGGAGTTGTAGAATTCCAAGATATCAGAACTTTAGAAAATGAAAAAGGTGAACTTCAAGTAGTATCGCAAGGATCAAAAATTGTAGTAGGATCGTATGACTATACAGTTACTACAGGTTCAATATTAAAAGTAGAAGATGGACAAAAAGTAAAATCTGGTAAGATTTTAACTAAATTTGACCCATATAATATCCCTATCATAGCTGAAAAAGCTGGTAGAGTAGAATATAGAGAACTATTCATAAAGGAACTTTATGACGAAAAATATGATGTTACTGAGTATTTAGCAATAAGACCAGTAGAATCAGGAGATGTAAATCCAAGAGTACTTTTATTTAACTCTAAAGATGAAAAAATAGCTGAATATGTAATACCATATGGAGCATATCTATTGACTCAAGAGGGGAATAAAGTTAAAAAAGGTCAAGTTATAGCAAAAATAATCCCTGAAACAGCAGGAACAAAAGATATCACTGGTGGTCTTCCAAGAGTACAAGAATTATTCGAGGCTAGAAATCCTAAAGGTAAAGCAATCTTAACTCAAATTGATGGTAAGGTAGAAATTACTGGTAAGAAGAAGAAAGGTCAAAGAATAATAACTATAAAGTCTATGGAAGATCAAGAAATTTCTAAAGACTACTTAGTTCCAATGGGAGAACATCTAATCGTTACTGATGGAATGATAATAAAAGCTGGAGATAAATTAATCGAAGGTGTAATATCACCACATGATGTACTAGAAATTCACGGATTAGTAGAAGCTGAGCAGTTTATCCTAGAATCTGTACAACAAGTATATAGAGACCAAGGAGTTTCGGTAAACGATAAACATATCGAGATCATTGTTAAGCAGATGTTTAGAAAAGTAATAATCACAAATGCAGGTGCTTCTTTATTCTTAGAAGAGGAAGTAATTGAAAAGAGAACAGCAGATCTTGAGAATAAAAAATTAAGAAAAGCTGGAAAGAAAGAGATAGAGTATAAATCTGTTATCCAAGGTATCACAAAGGCAGCAGTAAATACTGATAGTTTCATCTCAGCAGCATCATTCCAAGAAACTACAAAAGTACTTTCTAACGCAGCAATAGCTGGAAAAGAAGATTTCTTAGAAGGATTGAAGGAAAATGTAATTATAGGTAAGAGAATCCCGGCAGGAACAGGATTTATTGCTTATGAAGATTTAGATGCAGTGAAAACTGAAAAAGAAATAACAATAGAAGAAACTCAAGCAATAGCAGAGTAGAAAATAAAGGAATAGACGGCTACGGTCGTCTATTCTACTATAAAAAGGAGTCTGTATAGATATGAATAGAGGAAGATTATTCGTTATATCAGGACCTAGTGGTGCTGGTAAGTCAACAGTATGTAAAAAAGTTAGAATAGACCTAGATATAAATTTAGCTACTTCTGCAACAACTAGATCTCCAAGAGAAGGAGAGCAAGACGGTAGAGAGTACTATTTCTTGAGTGTAGAAGAGTTTGAAAAAAAACTAGAAAATAATGAGTTTTTGGAATACGCTAATGTACATGGAAATTACTATGGAACTCTAAGAGTAGAAGCAGAATCTAGATTAGATCGTGGTGAAAATGTAATATTAGAAATAGATGTACAAGGTGGAATTCAAATAAAAGAAAAATTTGAAAAAGCCTGTTTAGTATTCTTTAAAGCACCTTCTGAGAAAGTATTAGAAGAGAGACTAAGAGGAAGAGGAACAGATACAGAAGAAGTAATTCAATTAAGATTGAAGAACTCTCTAAAAGAGATGGAATATGAAGACGGATACGATCACGTAATAGTAAATAATACAGTAGATAGCTCTGTCTTAGATTTAATAGATCTTATTAAAAAAGAAGGTAATTGGCAATAAGGATTGTTGAAATAGGAGGATATTATGGAAAATAAAGTTACTCATGATGAATTATTAGCAAAAGAACCTAATAAGTATAAATTAGCTATATCAATAGGTAAAAGATATGGTCAGTTAATCGCTGGAGATGCTCCAATGGTTCCAGTTAAAAAAACTGACACTGTAATAGAAGTTGCAAATAAGGAATTTTTAGCAGATAAATTTAAATTAGAAAAAATAGAAGAAGAAGCATAAAAAAACTCCTAATAAGGAGTTTTTTTTTGAATTAAAATTCTAATCCACCTGAAATTTTAACATCTTCATCATTTTTAGCAATAGCTCTAATACTAGCTTCTAATCCCTTAGCAATATCAGTTAGCTCCATACAAGGTGTATTTACTTTTGAGATAACTTGCTCTGGAATAAATGGCACATGGATAAATCCACCCTTTTTAGCAATCTTATGTTTATGAATTTGGTATAAGACTGCATACATGATGTGGTTACATACAAAAGTACCAGCAGTATTTGAAACAGAAGCTAAGATATTAGAAGATCGAATCTCTTCGACCATAGCTTTTATAGGTAAGTTAGAAAAGTAAGCATTTTCTCCATCTTCAAAAACTTTTTCGTCAATAGGTTGATTTCCATTATTATCTTTTATTCTTGCATCATCAAGATTGATAGCTACTCTTTCAATAGAAATATCAGGTCTGCCACCAGCTTGTCCTACACATATGATAATATCAGGATTGTGCGTTTTAGCATCTTCTAATACTTTCACGATAGAATCACCAAATACAGTAGGAATCTCTAGTTTTATAACTTCTATTCCATCTATATTATTAGGTAATAATTTAACTGCTTCCCAAGCAGGGTTAATAGTTTCGCTTCCAAATGGATCAAATCCTGTAATAAGTAATTTCATAATGACCACCCCTTTTTTATACTTTAACATAAGTATTCTATTTATACTATGATCTTTTTCGTGGTATAATCTAAAATATAGAATTTTAAATATAGTGAGATTAGGAGGAGATATAGTTGAAGAGTAAATTAAAAAAAATAACGATTTTAATGATTATTATGATTTTTGTTGGATGTGGTAAAAAGGAGCCTAAAAAAATAGTGGAGAGTAAATTTGCTTTTGGAACTATGATAAATATGGTAGCTTATTCTACTGATGAAAAAGGTACTAAAAAATCTATGGAACTTGCTTTTGAGGAATTAAATAGAATTGATAATAAGTATAATACCCACAAAGAAGGCAGTATTATTTATAAGGTTAATAACAAACCTGGCGAGTGGATAAAAATTGATGAAGAGGGGCTATATCTTATCAATGGAGTAAAGAAGATAAATGAGCTCAGTGGAGGAAAATATGATATAACAATTACTCCACTTATGAAACTATGGGGATTTTTTGAAGACGATAAAGAGGTAAAAGTACCTTCTAAGAAGGAGTTAGAAGATGCAGTATCTAAAGTGAATTTTAACAATATAGAAATTAAAGATAATATGATAAGATTAAAAACATCTGAAAATACCATAGATACAGGATCATTTTTAAAGGGGTATGCCATTCATAAAGCAAAAGAAATCTTAGAAAAAAATGGTGTTGAAAGTGCATATATAAGTGCTATATCAAGTATTGAAACTGTTAATACTAAACCAAATAATGAAATGTGGAAGATAGGGCTACAAAATCCAGCTAACCCAACAGATCTGTATCATGTAGTAAAATTAAATGATAAATCAATGGGAGTATCTGGAGATTATCAAACTTTTGTAGAAATAGAAGGAAAAAAATATCATCATCTTCTTGATAAAAGTAGTGGGTATCCTATAAGAGATCGAAAAATGGTAGTGGTAATAGGAGAAGATGGATTTGAAACAGATATGTATTCTACAGCGTTTTTTTCAATGCCTATAAAAGATGTGATAGATTATGTGAATAAAACAAATGATTTAGAAGTTATGATAATTGATAAAGACATGAAAGAAATATACAGTAATGGATTTCAAAAATATATGGTTAAATAATAGAAGCAGATATAATTAACTTTATATCTGCTATTTTATTTTTAGATGAAATAAATTTTGACTTTCTTTTTTTTTAAAGTATACTTTGAACAGATACAAGAATATTTGTGGATGTTTAGAACACGATCTAAACAAAGCTAAGATTAAACTAAAAATATTAAGGGGGAAAAATGGTAAATTTATTAATGTTAGGAATTGTTGGTGGACTATTGGCATTATTTGCATCATTTTATTATGCGGCTAAAGTGAATAAATACGAGATCAACGATAGTAAAGTAGAAGAGATAACAGAAGCAATAAGAGAGGGTGCTATGGCATTCTTACACGCTGAGTATAAAGTATTAGTGTGGTTCGTATTAGGTGTCGCTATACTATTAGGAGTATTTTTAAATCCTTATGTAGCTTTAACATTTATATTGGGAGCTATAACTTCTGGTATAGCTGGAAATATCGGTATGAGAATAGCGACTAAAGCAAATGGAAGAACAGCTATTGCGGCTAGAGATGGCGGATTAGCAAAAGCGTTAGATGTAGCATTTGCTGGTGGAGCAGTAATGGGGTTAGCAGTAGTAGGTTTAGGTCTTATAGGTATATCAGCACTTACAATATTCTTTGGTGCAGATATGGAGATAATCACAGGATTTGGTATGGGAGCCTCATCAATAGCATTATTTGCTAGAGTAGGTGGAGGAATATATAC
>JAGLEA010000088.1 GCA_023145315.1 Psychrilyobacter sp. | reverse complement strand
TCTTTATAAGTAGTTTTATTCCTTATCTGACCATTTTCATAATACGATATATATTCACCATTTTTTTCCCCATCTTTAAAAGTAGTTTTAATCTCTATTTGCCCATTTTCATAATATTTTGTATATTCTCCATTTATTTTCCCGTCTTTATAAGTCGTTAGGGTTTATCTTGATTCATTTCATAGAATATTCCACCTCTATCCTGTAATTTATCCCCTGATATAGTTTTTTCACAGCCCATAAAACTTAAAGCTAAAATAAGTACAATTATCATCTTTTTCATTTCTTCACTCCTATTTATAATTTTTATTACTTATTATACCACAATAGATAATTAAAAAAAGAGCATTAGCTCTTTTTTTAATTGAATTTCCAAATAAGAATTCTTGATATTTTATTTCCTTGATACATATCAATAACCCTAACTTCAGTAGCTCCTAATTTATTTATTAGTTTTTTCAAAGGTTTTATATTTTCACTTTTAGATATAAGAGATGTAAAATATCCTACTCTATCTGCAAATAGTATACTCTCTTTTATCATTTTTTTAAGAAATAAGATCTCCCCACCCTTACACCAAAGTTCAGCTTTTTGACCACCAAAATTTAATTTTTCTTCTAATTTAGAAGTTCTTGTTTTATTTAGGCTCTCTCTTTTTTTCTTATTAGCTCCTAATGCTTCCTCTATAGAACTATGAAATGGTGGGTTACACATAGTGAAATCTACATATTCATCATCTATGATTCCCTTAAAGAAAGAATTTTTATCCTCTTGAAGTTTTATATTAATCTTCCCTTCTAAGTTATTGTTTTGCACTATTTTTTTTGCATTCTCTACAGATATAGGATCTATATCAGAAGCAATAAAATTCCATTTATATACTTTTGTTCCTATTAGTGGATAGATACAGTTTGCTCCTGTTCCTATGTCTAGAGCTTTTATATGTTTTTTCTTAGGAAATAGATCAGCTATATAATGGATATAGTCAGCTCTTCCAGGAATTGGAGGTGCTAAAAATCCTGTAGGTATATCCCACTCTATAATATTATAATGAAATTTTAGGAGTGCCTTGTTCAAGACTAATACGGCTTTTGTGTTCCCAAAGTCGATAGTATCCTCCCCTCTTGGATTTTTTACTATATACTCTCCTAATTCTGGTGTAGAAGCTATCAGTTTTTTTAGATTATATCTACCTATGTGTTTATTGTTCTTATGAAATCCTTTCTTTTTTACACTTTCATTTTTAGTCATAAAATTACTCCTTAAATATTTTTAAAAACTACATCTGTCTAGCTTGATCCTCTAATTTAGCTATTCTTTCCTTTGTAGCAGGATGGGTACTAAATAATTTTTTAAAATTATCTCCCTTCAATGGATTTACTATAAACATATGAGCTGTTGCAGGTTTTGCCTCCATTGATGATGGTCTATTCCAACTTTCTAATTTTTGTAATGCATTTGCTAGATAAAGGGGATTCCCTGCTAATTTTCCACCATATCTATCTGCTTTATACTCACGAGTTCTAGATATAGCCATTTGTACTAACATTGCAGCCATAGGAGCAAATATTGCTATAGCTATGAGAGCAAATGGATTCTTATCTTCATCATCTCCACCACCAAATATTGCAGCCCATTTTGCCATACTAGCCAACATAGTAATAGCTCCTGCAAATGAAGCAGCAATAGTACCTATCAAAATATCTTTATTGTGTACATGTCCTAACTCATGAGCTATAACACCTTTTAATTCATTTCTATTTAAGATCTCTGTGATACCTCGTGTTACTGCTACAGCAGCATGTTTTGGATTTCTTCCAGTAGCAAAAGCATTTGGTTGACTCTCTTCTATCATATATACTTTTGGCATTGGAAGATCTGCTCTTTCTGCTAGTTCTCTCACAATTGAATAGATCTCTGTTCCTTTATCTACTTCCTTTGCTTTATACATCTTCAAAACTATCTTATCACTATTCCAATATGAAAACATATTCATAAGGATAGAAAATATAAGAGCAAACATAGCTCCATTTCGACCTCCAATAGCACCTCCAATAAATAGTAATATTAATGTTAATGAAAACATCAAGAAAAAAGTTTTTATAGCATTCATAGTATCCCCCCGTATAATTTATTCCTTATTATAACCTATCTAAGGATAGTCGTCAAAGGAGCTAGGTTTTTATTAAATTTAGGAGGATAATTAAAAATAAAACCTTTTTTATCATATATGATTTATATGATTATCAT
>JAGLEA010000087.1 GCA_023145315.1 Psychrilyobacter sp. | reverse complement strand
TTTTTATTTATTCTTTCCTATTATTCCCATAAGAACTCTCTCTGGAGTTATAGGTAGAGTACGAAAATTAATACCTGTTGCATTAGTTATCGCATGTGCCACAGCAGGTGCACCTGTATTTATTACTACCTCACCAATTGATTTTGCACCAAATGGGCCTGTCTGTTCATAGCTTGGTTTGAACTCTACCCTAATATCTCCTAAATCACATCTTGATGGAATCTTATATTGCATAAATGTATCGGATAATAACTTACCATTTTTATCGTAATGAATTTCCTCAAATAATGCTAGTCCTATCCCCTGGGCTATTCCACCCTCTACTTGAATTTTAGCTAAATTAGGGTTTATTACAGTTCCACAATCTACTACAGCTACAAAATCAATCATTGTAGATTTCCCTGTTTCTAAATCTACCTCAACTTCTGCAAACCCTGCCACAAATGGTGGTGGTGAAGTAAAACCTCCCCAGGTACCAGTTGTTGTTATTTGATTTTGTCCCTCATATGATACTAGTCTATATGCTAACTCATCTAAAGTTATTTCACTCCCATCTTTTAATAGTAGTGTTTCACCATTAAACTCTATATCCTCTATTGAAATATTTAATATCTTACTTGCACCTTCTAATATTTTCTCAATCATAAGGTTAGCTGCTTTTATTACTGCATTTCCTGTTACATAGGTACCACTAGAAGCATATGCACCTGGATCATATGGATTTACATCTGTATCAGAACTATTTACTATAATTTTTGATATTGGAACTCCTAATACTTCGGCAGCCATCTGAGCAACTATTGTATCACACCCCTGCCCCATATCACTTACTCCTACTAATAGAGTATAGAAACCATCATCATTTAGTTTTAGTGTAGCAGAAGCAGTATCTATTCCATGTATACCTGACCCCTGCATAGTTACTGCCATTCCCACACCACGAGCAATTGTAGGAGAGATTTTTTTCATTGGATATTTCTCATCCCATCCTATCATTTCTTTTCCACGAGCTATACATTGATCTAATGTACTACTTTCTAATCTAGCAGCATCATTACCTACGAAACTATTTAGAGTTGGATTTATTTCTCCCTCTTTCACTAGGTTTTTATCACGTAAAACACTAGGATCTATATCTAATTTTTTAGCTAGTTCATTTATTGCTGATTCCAATGCAAAAGTTCCTTGTGTAGCCCCATATCCACGAAATGCTCCAGCTGTAGTTTTATTTGTATAGACTACTTCTCCATAAAATCGTCTTGCCTTTGCTCTATACATTGGTAATGTTTTTTGTCCTACTACAGTAAAGACTGTCCATGCATGTTCACCATATGCTCCAGTATTTGATAGACCATGAATGTCTACTGCATTTATAATTCCATCTTTTGAAGCTCCTAGTTTTACAGTTAATTTCATCTCGTGTCTAGTAGTTGTACAGCTATGTGTTTCTTTCCTTGTGTAGGCTAATTTTGCTGGTTTCCCTGTTACTTTTGTTACCAAAGCAGGATAGATTTCCATTGGAGAAGTTTGTTTTCCACCAAAACCTCCTCCTACACGGGGTTTTATAACTTTTATCTTACTACGAGGTATATCTAATATCTTAGATATTTGTCTTCTCACATGAAAGGGAACTTGTGTAGAACTTACTATATTCATCCTATTTTGAAAATCCATATATGTTACTGCTATATAGTTTTCCATCATTCCATGAATTTGTGATTGTGTATGATATGTGTGTTCTATTATAACCTCTGATTTTTTAAATTCTTCCTCAACATCACCCTCGACTAATAGATCTTTTGCAGCTATATTTCTCAGATGTTCGTTTCCATAGTCAAAGCAAGTATATGGTTTTTCACTATGTATTATAGTTTTGTTATCTATAGCTTTTTCAAAATCCAAGATAGGTTCTAAAATATCATATTCTACTTTTATTAACTTCATAGCTTTTAATACTGTTTCCTCATCTTTTCCAGCTATTATTGCGACTTCATCCCCTACATATCTTACATATTCCCCTAATATTCTTCTATCGTGAGGAGATGGCTCGGGAAATGATTGTCCTGCTAATGTAAACCTCTTACTAGTAACTTCATCATCTAAATAAGTTAATATACATTCAATTCCATTTATTTTTTTTGCTATTGTTGTATCAATAGATCTTATTTTGGCAAATGCATGGGGACTTCTTAGTAATTTCACAATGAGAGTATCATGTCCTAGTGAAATATCTTCAGTATATGCTGAAGCTCCTTTTATTAGGCCCATTCCATCTATTTTATTGATTTTTTCTCCAATATATCCCATTACTTAACCTCCATATATTTCTTAACAGCACGCAATTGACCCATATATCCTGTACATCTGCATAGATTTCCAGTCAAATAGTGCTTTATATCCTCTATTGTAGGAGAGCTTAGTTCTCGTTTCATAGCTATTACAGTTAGTGTAAATCCTGGGGAACAATACCCACATTGGTCTGCACCTTCACTAGTTAACACTTTAGCAAATTTTTCTACCTCAACTTTTTCCCCTTCTAATGTTCTTATCTCCTTACCGACTCCCCGTATAGCCAGAGTAGAACATGACAGAGTAGGAGTTCCATCTAATAATACTGTACATACTCCACATGAACCTGTTTCACATGCTTTTCTGACATTTAGATAACCTATTTTTTGCAGAGCTTTTTGTAAATATTCACCATCTTTTATTGTTAAATCTTTTATAATACCATTTATTTTCAATTTAATTTCCAAAAATTACACCCCTCTATATTTATAAAATTTCTAGCTTTTTAATGGCTCTTTCTACCAGTACCTTAGCTATAAGCTTCCTATATTCCTTACTACCTCTCATATTAGTTCCAAATTTTATTTTCTCTATTAGTTCATTGATTTTTTCTTTCAAATTATTATCTAGTAATTCGTCATTAGCTATTATATTTGTTATTGCTCTTCCAGGTCTAGCTCCTACCACTATTTTGTAATTATTTTCTGTTTTTGATACTCCACAGTTTAATATAGCATAGTCACTTTTTGAATTTCTCATAGCTGTAAAATAAGATTTTCTATTGTCTTTTTTTATAATTATTTTAACAACTATATCTTTCTCTACCTTTTCCCTACTCATATGCTCTTCTAATGAAATAATTCCACCTTTATATAGCTCTACATAGGTATCTAGTGTCATTAGAGCAGTTATGAGATCTGAAAATCCATATTTTGACCCTACAGTTCCACCTATAGTTGCCACAGCTCTTAGTTGTATTCCTACTATCTCCTCAACTGATCTAGATACCACACCATTAAAATTAGTTTTTAGAATACTATTTGTTTCTAGAGTTCTAAGTGTTGTCATAGGGCCTATCTCTATATTCTCTTCATCTTCTCTTATATAATCTAAGTCGAGATTAGAAAGGTCTATTCCTAGATTAATATTCTTATTCCCTAGTCGTAGAAAACTACTTCCTCCTAATATAATATTGTTTTTATTTTTAATTAATAAATCATATCCCTCTTCTAAACTGTCTACCATCAAATGTTCTTTCATTGAAAACATCCTATCCCCCTATATAACTTATTAAATTATTACCCATTCTTATTTTACTATATTTTCTAGCGATAACAAAGGAAAAACAGTCAAATTTCTGACTGTCTTCATAATTATAAAATTTATGCTTTTTTAAGATTATTTCCTATTTTCTCTTTACTATCCATTGGAAGTACAACATTTAATATAACTGCTATCCCTGCTGATACTACTATTCCTGATCCTCCAAAAAGTAACTTTAAAGTTTCTGGAAGGTGTTGTAATGCAGTTGGAACATTTCCCATTCCAAATCCTACTCCTAAAGATACTGCTACTATTACAGCATTTCTACCAACTAATTCTTCCTTAGTTATTAGATTGATACCACTAATAGCAATCATAGCAAATAACATAACTAAACTTCCACCTATAACACTAGCAGGTATCACAGCAATTAATGCTCCTATCTTTGGTATAAATGCTCCTACTACTAAAAACATAGCTCCAGTTCCTACAACAAATCTACTCATAATTCCTGTCATAGCTACAATTCCTGTATTTTGACTAAATGAAGTTGTCGGTAATATACTAAATGAAGCAGCTAGTACTCCTCCTAGTCCATCAGCCAAGATTCCACCAGATAATTCCTTATCTGTAACTTCTCTATTAGCTCCTCCCATAGTAACACCAGACATATCACCAACAGTTTCTACTGCTGATACCACATACATCAACATCATAGCTAAGATAGCATCTAGATGAAATGTTAAACCATATGTAAATGGTTTTGGAATAACAAAGAAATTAGCTTGTTGCACAATGGAGAAGTCAATTTTACCCATAAATCCTGCTACAATAATACCCACTACTGTTCCTACAGCAATAGAAGCTGTTCTCCAAATCCCTTTTGCAAACTGATTAAATATAATTACGACTACTAGTACAACACCACCTAAAAATAAGTTCGAAAGTGAACCGAAATCAGATGCTCCTACACCACCAGCTAAATTTTTAATTCCTACAGGTAGAAGTGATAAACCAATTGATAAGACAACTACTCCAGTTACTATTGATGGGAAAAACCTTCTGATTTTTTTCATAAATAAACCGATAAAAGCTTCAAATAATCCACCAACAAGGGCAGCTCCTAACACTCCTTCGAATCCATATTTTAGTCCTATTGATATAGCTACTGGTACAAATGCGAAACTTGTTCCTACAACGACTGGCAGTCTTGCTCCTATAGGACCAATCCTATATGCTTGTATTAATGTATTTACCCCTGCAATGAACATTGTACATTGAATTAAAAAGGTAATTTTCTCTGATGGGATACCTATAACTCCACCAACTATTAATATCGGTGCTAAGTTACTAACAAACATTGCTAAAATGTGTTGTAGCCCTAATGGTATTGCCTCTCTAAGTGCTGGAACTCCGTCTAAATCATATGGTGACCTGTTTTTCATATTTTCTCCCCCTAAGTTATTAACTCTTTTTAGAAAATAAACAAAAAATGCCTATTTTCTCAATAAGTGAGAAAATAGGCAACTAATTTAATATGTTAAATTAATATAGTGCATACTTTTCACTCATAGATGGCCATTTATGGTAGCCAGTAGAAACGCTCCTCCTTATTAGGAGCTTATACGAGTTATTTGTATAAATATATTACACTATTAACGGGAAAATGTCAAATTTAAGTTGTTTCCAACTTAGGTTCTGAAAATTCCTCTTTTTCTTTTTTAATAATATTTGAGAGCTTAGATCTTCTATAAACAAAAACAGCAACTACCATAGCTATTAAGTTACTACTAAACATAGCATACCATATTACTTTTTCTGATCTTCCTAAATATAATGGAAGGATAAAAAATAGTGGTAATCTAAATAACCATAGTCTAGACATATTTAAAAACATAGCTTTTTTTATTTGCCCTACACCTTGGAGTGCTCCTGATATTATAGGGAGTATTGCTAACCCTATGAGACTTAGAGAAATATATTTTAAATAGTCATTACCTAATCTTACTATTTCAGGATTTTTGGTAAAGATTTCTATGATATTACTACCCCATTTTAGGAGCATAGTAGTACCTATTACAGATAATATTGCTGCAATAATAGAACTCTTTAGTACACACTCTTTTACTCTTTTAATATTATTATTTCCTATGTTTTGCCCTGCAATAGCTGAAACAGCTCCTCCTATACCAAATACTGGCATAAGAATAAGTCCATTCACTCTATTTCCAATTCCAAAAGCTGCTAGTATAGTTTCACCATATGTATTGATTAAACTATTAAGTACTACAAAACCTAAAGCCATAGTAGCTTGTCCTATAGAGGCAGGAACTCCTAACCTCGTTAAAGTTTTTATATAACTCCATTGAGGTTTTAAGCTTTTAAAAGTAAGCCTCATAGGATCCTTCTTATAGAAAAGTTGATATACAATATAACCAAACATAAGAGCTCTGGCTACCAAAGTTGCAATTGCTGCACCCTTTATTCCCATTCCAAAAGTAAATATGAAAATTGGATCTAAAATTATATTGATAATAACGGACATCAGACTAAGAATCATAGGTGACACAGTATCCCCTTCACCTTGTCTGATAGATGAGTACACAAATCCCGCATACATTAGAGGTGCTCCTCCAGTTATAATAATAAGGTATATTTTTGCATTCTCATACACGGCACCTGTAGCCCCCATAATCTTTAAAATATAAGGGGCAGTAATCACTCCAAGAATAGCTAATATTACAGAAAACACCATAGCAAAAGTCACTAATTGACTAGCTATAGTTTTTGCCTCCTCAATATTATTTGCTCCTATATTTTGGGATATAAGAGTAGTTCCTGCTATTCCTATCCCTATTCCTAGGGCTAATAGTAGAAATACCACTGGCCAGACTAAAGTCATAGATGCTACTTCAGTTGCTCCTAATTTACTCAAAAAATATGTATCTGCTAAATTGTACATTGTTTGTATCAAATTGTTTAACATTATTGGTAGTGAAATTAAAATTATCACTTTATACATGTTCCCATTAAGAATCATATCTCTTTTTTTCAATGCTTTCATCTTATCACCTCAAATTTATACTATAATTATATATTTATAATAACATATATAGTTAAGACACTCAAGACTGCACTTAATTTTTTTATAGGGTCATGTTATAAATTAATAATCCTATTAAAATAAAGGATATAGAAGAAAAATTAAAATTATAATGTACACTTAGTATGTCATTTGTATAGTAATAAGGTTTCATTTAATAAATCTTTCATCTTTAACCTGAAATTAGAAGGTTCTAAAATTTCTGCTTCATTGTAAAATCTAGAGAAATATAAGATTGCTTTTCTGTCGCTAGATTCAAAATAATAAATATTTTTTTCTTTTTTTATTAGGGTAGGCTTAAAATGATTTATCCTCTTTAGCCACTCTTCACCTTGGGGTGTTAACCTTACTTTTATAATACTTCCATAAGAAAGAAATGGGTCAAAATTCTTAACAACTTTTTTCATATACTCACTGTTATAGTATCGTGTATTTTTTCTGTATTGGACAGGTGTTATTTTTGATATTCTTGAGAGACTATATACTTCATATTTTTGTTCTTCATAGTTCCAGCAAAATAAAAAATTATTTTTCTCTTCTAAGGTAACTTTGAAAAAATACGGTTCTACTAATATATTTTTTTCATTTACTTCCAAAAGAACCTCTTCTTTTTTTTGAATAGATCTCTTTATCGTATCATATTCACTTTTAAAAATAATCCTTTCACGCTGATAAAAAGGTTGAGATATATAGGTTCTTATTAGATCTCTAAAATAAGATGATTCATTTTGTTTTGCCTCAAATGATAATAGATTTTCATATATTGCTTTATTTTTATTATTCATATTAAATTGAATTTTTTTGTTTTCTGAATTTTTTTTAAATGGATATTTATCTATATTTGTATATGACGCACTAAAAATTCTATTAAAAAAATTATTAATTTTTAAATCGAAGTTTTCAATATCCCTAAAAAGTATTTCATTAACAAAGTTTGGAATAGTAAAACGAATTTTTTTATCTTTCATAGGTTATTCCTCCTTTTTTACAATTGTAGCATCTAGATTTTTTTTATTCAAATAAGTTTACACTTTTTCAAAAAATATGGCATACTTACTTAGATAAAATTATTATTATTAGGAGTGGTATTTATGAAAAAATTATTAATCTTTTTTACAATCATTTTAGGACTTTCCCTTACAGGTTGTTCTTCAGTAAAAAAAGAGGCAGAGGAACCATTAAGAAAAAGTAATCAGAAAATAATTGCTATGACGTTAGAGATGCAAAACCATTATAAAGAATTGCATATACAAGTGGCTAAGAATAACTCTTACCCTAGAAAGAAACCTATGACTCAACAGGAAGTAGACCTTGCTGAAACACTTTTGAAATCTGAGTGGCAAATAACTCTAGATACATATTCAAAGGCTCTTGCTATAACTAAGGAACTTTATACAGTGTACCTTGATGAAGATGATTGGGATTTAGATCTTAAAAAAGATCAACGTTATGGTGATTATCCACATAACTTCTATAATTTCAGAGTATCTGTTCATAGAATTAGTGAATTAATCTATCAAAACATGGCTAGTATTTCAAATTCTGTTGAGGATTCGAAAAATATAGAGATGTTAGTTGCGTCAGTTTTAAAGTTTAGTCAGGTAACAGATAGTGATAGAAGTTTTTCTCCTAGTATGAAAACTATGGATACTCATGAAAGAATTGTTAAAGAGATGTTAGCAGAAATAAAGTAATTTTAAAAATCAGTAGTGAAGGTAATCTTCTACTACTGATTTTTTTTATGGGCCTTTATTGGATATCCCACTTTTATTTTATTTGTTTTATCTTATTATATAATCTTATTATAATAAACTATTCTTTTTAGAATACTTCTACACCTTTTTTCTTTAATGGTAAAGCCCAAAAAGCTAGGTAGATAACAGAAAATACTATTAATTTAATAAAAATATTGCCTATATAGAAACTTCCGATTAAAGCTATTATCGTAGTTATGATAACTTTCAACTTAAATTTTACAATATTCATAAAATCTAATTTTACATATTTAATATTAAATACAACATATAAAAGTATGAAGTTTACCATTGAAGCTATAGCTGTGGCCAATGCTAATCCTCTATGTCTCATAGAACCAATTAGGAGAGCATTTAATCCTATATTTATTACTATAGATATTATACTAAACATCACTGGTCTTTTTGTATCCTTCATCCCGTAAAAAGCTCTACTCATAAGATGAACTCCTGTGTAGAAGAATAAACCTATTGAATAATAGATTAAACTTTCTGATGTAATATTAATAGAATTGCTTGAAAATTCTCCATGACCTAAAATCAATTTTATGATATCTTTTGCATAGAATATTAAAACACCCATACTAGGAATAATTAAAAACATAAGAAAATTTATTCCTCGTTCTAAACTTTTTTTAACTACATCTAATTCATTATTTGAGATAGCTCGTGATAAGGTAGGATAAATTACTGTTGCAATAGATATACCAAAAACTCCTAATGGTAGATTAAATACACGAGTAGCATTTTCTAAAGCTGACACTCCACCACTAGCCAGGTGAGAAGCAAAAAACTGATCTACTACACTATTTATTTGTCTAGCAAATATACCTAATAACATAGGTACCATCAAAATAAATATTTTTTTCAAATCTTCGTCTTTAAAATCTATTTTAAATTCATAGGATCTAACTATTTTAATAAAACTAGGTAATACAACTAACAGTTGTAAGATCCCTCCTACAACTACTCCAACTGCCATAGCTGTAACACCATATTCTTTCCCATAAAATATTATACTAAAGATTATAGCGATATTAAATAATAATGATGTACTTGCTGGTATCAAAAATTGTCTAAAATTATTTAGTATAGCAGAAATCATCCCTGCTAATCCTATAAATACAAAATAGACAGCCATTATTTTTAGGAGATTAGAAGCTATTTTTTTTGTTTCTTCAGGATAGCCAGTTACAATAATATTTATAATATTATCTGAGAAGACTATCATAAGAACTGTGATAACACTTGTAAATATAAATAGTAAATTAAGAACTGAGTAGATTAGTGATTTTGATTTCTCAGCTCCTACAGCTTTTTCTCTATCGTTATAGATTGGTATAAATACTGTTCCTAATGCTCCTTCTCCTAGTAGTTGTCTAAAAAAATTACTTATTTTAAATGCACTAAAGTATGCATCTGTAAACTTCGATGCACCAAAATAGTATGCAATCAATGAGGTTCTAACTAATCCTAAAATACGACTTGCTAGAGTAATTATCATTATTAAAATTCCACTTCTAAACATCTATTCAACCACATCTCCTTTTAAGATTATTCCACCATTTAAAATTTCTATTTTATTTTCCTTATATAGTTCTAATACTGATAAAAATAGATATACTAGATGTAAATTATCCATAGCATTCGAAAAAATATCTTCAAAATAGACCTCTCTTTGAATAGGAAGTCTTAACTTTAATTTCTCTTTTTCTTCATTCAAATCATATTTCACCTTAATATCAATCTCATAAACATCATTGTTTTCTATATATTTCGAGTAGATTTTAAAGATCAGATTTCCATCCAAGTTAGAAAGATCAAACTCTGTACTAGGAACTTTTATTATATTTTTCCCTTTACTAAACCTTGTATAAGATATATTATATTCATTTTCATATTCTCTTATTCTTTCACTTATTTCTTTAAAAATTTTATATTCTGCCAGCTTTTGTGTTAGTGCTTCCTCTTTTTCCTCTTTCTTTCTCATATCTAAAATTGATAGGGCTTTTATCTCAAGTAGTTCACTGGCAATCCCTAAAAACTCTACTTTTACAACTATATTTTTACTTTGAGCATTATTTATAAGTAATAGGTATTCATCTATTAATTCACTTATTTTTATCTCTGTAATTACCATCTCTTTTTTTTCTAAAAGATGGAGTAGAAGGTCTAATGGGCCTTCAAAATTTTCTAATTTTAGCTCTAATTTCATATCAACCTACTTAATTATTTTATATATTCTTTCCATATTAAAACATCATTTGAAATTGCATTTTTTAGCTCTTCTACAGATCCAAATTTTTTCTCCTCTCTTAAATATCTAACTAATTCTAGTGTTAATTTCTTTCCGTATATATATTCATCAAATTCTAATATATGTACTTCTACACTCAGTTCCCCATCTTTTAATGTAGGATTTCTACCTATATTTACAACACAATCATATGATTTCTCATCTTTTTCTATTTTTACTTTCCCACCATAGATTCCAAATGGTGGATATATCTTATTAATAATTTTCAGGTTAGCTGTTGGGAACCCCATCTCACGACCATATTTTTTACCGTGAACAACCTCTCCTATAATAAATAAATTGTATCCTAATAATTTTTTTACTTTTTCTAATTCTCCTAATTTAATTAATTCTCTAATCATTGTACTACTAATTAATATATCTTTATTTTTTACAGGATTTATCTTATTTACTTTGATATTACAGGTATCCCCCAAGGTTATCATATCGGATACATCTGCTGCACCACCTGCTCCAAATCTAAAATTAAAACCTACAAAAATCTCACTTGTAGAAGCTAATTCCAATGTTTTTATAAATTCTAAAGGTGTCATCTTTGAAAATTCTTTATTAAAAGTTTGAAAAACTATATAATCAACACCTAATTTTTCTAATAGATGGATTTTTTCATCTTTAGAGTTAATTAATTTAGGAATTTTCTTTTCCCCAGGAAAATTTTTTGGATGGTTTTCAAATGTAAAAACAACTGATCTACCATTTATTTTCTTTGCTCTTTTTATGGCTGACTTTATCACATCACGATGACCTTGATGAATTCCATCAAAGGCACCTATTGCAACACATAATTTTTGATTGATATTATTTAATTGATTGATGTTCTCTAAAACTATCATAATTCCTCACTTTAATTTTTTGATTTTAATTCTGTATAGATTTTTTCAATTCGTCTAAATCTACTTTTTATTCCAGACTTACTAAGACCAATTAGATCTCCTAATTCACTAAGGGTAGATTCTTGATATTTTAATCTTAATTTTGCCATCTCTTCTAACACAGCTGTTAGTGAAGAAAGCCCTACTTCTTCCTCAATAAATTCAATCATTAACACTTGTTTTCTACCTGTATTAAGAGTTTTCGTTTCATTGGCTACTTCCCAATTTATCTCTCGAATTGTCTTGTTTTTAATATCTTTTAGCATAATTATTTCTTCATATTTAAAGAATTCTTTGAGTACTCCTATAGCTACTAATATATCCATAATATCCTCTGAATTTCTTAAATATATCAAAAATTTATTTCTCTTAGTAGTTTTAAAACATCTTTGGTTTCTAAATTTTAATAAACTATATAGTTTATCTGCAACTACCTCTGAATCTATAAAAAAATCTATTGAATATTCTTTTTTAGGATCTTTGATATAACCACAAGCAAGGAATGTTCCCCTTAAAAAACCATTATATAAATTTTCTTTTTCATCGAGATTTTCTTCTATTAGTTTAAAAGAATCCAAAAATTCTTGATACCCTGGCTGGTAGGGTATTGTCACTACATAGACTTTATGCTCACCTAATTTTTTACTAATAGAGTATTTTATAAAAGTTTGAAGAGAAGTTAACTTTTTAAATAATTCCTCAACTCTTTGAGCTAATGGATAATTTTCTAGTGTTATTTCAATTTTTTTTTCAAAAAATGAGTTTTTGGAATATAGAATCCCATATATTTCTGCTAAATTTTCATCATAATTTTCAATTTTTTTTTTGAAAACTTCATCTTTTATCTTAAAAGTATATGACATTATTTTGCCTCACTCCATGTTTTTCCACTAGCTATATTTGCTTTTAATTTTACATGTTCAAATTTAACTGTGTTTTCCATTATATCCTTAATCATCTTTGCATATTCATCTAGTTTCTCTTCTTTTACTTCAAATATCAATTCATCATGTACTTGTACATTCATCTTAATATCATCATAATTACAGATTTTTCTGTCTAATTCTACCATTACTATCTTGAGGAGATCAGCAGCTGTTCCTTGAATTACAGAGTTAACTGCCATTCGTTCTGCTTGCTTTACAATGTTTTTATTTGAAGAATTTATACCATCTATACTTCTTTTCCTTCCATACATAGTAGTCACAAATCCATCTTCTCTTGCTCCTTCTAATACCTTAGTTTCTAATGCTTTTACTCCTGGATATTGTGCAAAATACCTCGCTATATATTCCTTTGCTTCCTTTGGTGTGATTTTTAGTTCATTTGATAATCCAAATGCTGTTTTCCCATAGATTATACTAAAGTTTACTATTTTTGCCAAAGATCTTTTTTCACGACTTACCTCTTCGTCCTCTGTCAGAGAAAATAATTTTCTGGCTGTGAGGTCATGAAGATCTTTATCATGCTCATAAGCTAGGATCAAAGTTTCATCTTCACTTATTTCAGCTAAAACTCTAAGCTCAATTTGAGAATAATCAATAGCTAGGAGTTTATATCCATCTTTTGCTACAAATCCCTGTCTTATTTTTATGCCTTCTGGTGTTTTTACTGGAATATTTTGTAGGTTTGGATTAGATGAAGATAATCTTCCTGTTGCTGTTCCTGTT
>JAGLEA010000086.1 GCA_023145315.1 Psychrilyobacter sp. | reverse complement strand
ACCATAAAATTTTGTCCTCTATCTACAGTTTCAAATCTTCCAGGAACACCATTTAGCCCTTCTAATCTTGTGATTATAGTTTCTATTGGTAGGCCCAATTGGATTCCACCACCTATAGCTCCTAATATATTCATCATATTGAATCTTCCTAACATTCTACTTTTTACTTTATATTTTTTTTCTTTATAACTTACCTCTATCTCTTGTTCTTTGTTATCTACACTTATTATTTTTCCCCTTAAATCTCCTATATTTTCTCCATAACCTATACCACCAAATTCATTATATAGTTTTTCTCCGTGTATATCCTCTATATTATACACTCCCTTTGATCTATCTATTAATTTTGTAAATAATTTTCTTTTAGCATTATAGTAATTTTCTAGTGTTTTATGGTAATCCATATGTTCAGGTGTCAGATTAGTAATTATTCCAGCATCAAAATCTAACATATCTACTCTCCCCATCTCTAAAGCGTGTGAACTCACTTCCATTACTAGATATTCTATACCTTTATCTACTGCTTTTTCACACATTTTTATTAAATCTAATGATTCTGGAGTAGTATTAGGAGCTGGTATTATTTCATCCCCAATTTTATATTCTACTGTCCCTATTCTCATTATATTTTGTAATATTTTATCCATGATATATGTTATAGTCGTTTTACCATTTGTACCAGTAACTCCTAAAATTTTCATTTTTTTCTGAGGATAATCATAAAAATTAGAAGCTATTATTCCTAGATGTAATCTCAGATTTTTTACTAATATATAGGTTGTATTTTTATCTAATATTTCTACTTCCTTTGATACTATTATACATCTAGCTCCTAATGAAATTGCTTTTTCTATATAATCATGACCATCCACTACACTACCGTCTAGAGCAACAAATATATTCCCATCTTCTATTTTTCTAGAATCATATTCCATACCTGTATATTCGATTTTTTCACCATTGTTTATTATTTTATAATCTATGTTTTTTAATATTTTATCGATATTTTGCAATTCTTCCCTCCTATGTGGATAACTAAAATCATCTTTTACTCCTAGTTAATCTATAATTCTAGTTAGACTTTAGCTTTGTTAAAAAAACTTCTGGTATCTCCCTTTCTATCTCAATATTATACTTTGGTATATTAACATAGTATGAATATAGATACATCATACTTTCTTTACTAACTCCATACTTCATATCTCCTACAATTGGCATCTTCTCATTAGCTAATTGTACTCGGAGTTGATGAGTCCTTCCTGTTCCTAATAGTCCCTCTAATAGAGTTCTATTTTTTCCATTTGTTATAGTTTTGAAATAACTTATACTTTCTTTTGCTCCTTCTTCCCATTCATCTAGCTCTACTACTTTTGTTTCTGTCTTCTTTAGATATGAATTTACAGTAAATTTATTTTGTTTTGGCTTCCCATCTACTAAGATGTAGTATTTTTTCTCAACTCTTCTCTCACGGATTTCTTCTGATAGTTCCCTAGTTACAGGTAAAGTTTT
The DNA here is from genome assembly GCA_023145315.1 of Psychrilyobacter sp. Lineage (GTDB taxonomy): Bacteria > Fusobacteriota > Fusobacteriia > Fusobacteriales > Fusobacteriaceae > Psychrilyobacter. The sequence continues at coordinate 8,697 of JAGLEA010000086.1, read as the reverse complement.
TGCTCCTATTATCATTCCAGATGTAGCTTTATCTATCCTATTTACAAATGTAAAATTCATGTTATTCGTATATGTTTTTAGCATCTCTGATAGTCCATAATCATGACCACTTCCCTTATGCATTACCATATTTGGCTTTTTATCAAAAATAAGTACTCTATCATCTTCAAAAACTATCCCATCTTTTATATATTTCATCTCTTTTTCACTTAATTTTATAAATTCTTTTTCCTTTGTAGCTCCATCTCGTAAGAATACATTCACTACATCTCCTACTTGAAGTCTATATTTACCTTCTACTTTTTTCCCATTTACTTTTATTTTTTTTGTTCTTAAGTATTTGAATATCTCACCTAATTTAACACCTTCATATTTTTTTCTAACAAATTTATCAACACGAGTATTTCCATATTCCTCTGTTATTTTATAATCCATCTTTTCATCTCCTTTTACTACACTTACTATTCCTCGATTTACTTCATCAAAGTATACCATATCTAATATTCATAGTTTTACTATATTTTCCTTTTCTATCTTTTTACCTATTATTCAAAAACTTATTTTTAATTTACTTAATCTCTACTTTAAATTTATAGTCCTTTGCACAACTATTTATACCATTATACAGAGTATAATATATAAAAAGCTCTAGAAATTAATCTAGAGCTCTCAATCTTTATTCATGATATTTTTATACTTTTGTAATATTTTTCTTTTTTTTCCATTCTACACTTACAACAACTATTCCTGTAAAGATAAGTATCCCACCGATAAACATTGGATATGTAAATTTTTCTCCAAGAAATAATACACCACAGATAGCTGATACAAATATTCTACTTTCAGATATAAGGCTTCCCTCAACAGCTTTTACATACTTGAACCCATGAGTAAGAGTATATTGTCCTAGATAAGAAAAAGTACCCATACCTATGATATAAAGCCATTCAATAGAGGTTGGCATATTAAATGTATTTCCAAAGGGAATAGCAGTAATAATAAGACCACTCACCATTAGATAGAATAGAATCGTATTGGGATCATCAGTTTTTCTAGCTTCTCTAAGAGCTATAATTCCAAGACCTGCTATAGTTCCCATAATTATTCCGAGTATATCCACGGCCTCGAAACTACCGAACCCAATTCCTGATATGAAAAGTATCCCTCCAAAAGAGATTATGACACCTATTATACTCTTAAGAGTCCATTTTTCATCTTTGAGAAAAATTGGCCCTAAAGCTACAACAAATATAGGATATGTAAGATTATAGATGTTACCCTTGGTTGCTGTAGAATGTTGTATTACTATAAAGAATAATAATATTGAAAGGGAAGATAGTATTGCCCTTGATAGCACGGCTTTTTTATTTACCATTTTTATATTATATCCATTTTTCATCATTCCAATATTAACAATTATAAATCCTATGAAAAATCTAAAAAATGAAACTTGAGTCCCAGAAATATTTTCTCCTACAGTTATAAACTTTACTAAAACAGTCATTAGATAAAAAAACATCGTTGAAGAAAATACCATTAGATATCCTTTATTTCTATTCTTTTTACTATTCAATTTTTTACTCCTTATATTTAATTTTAGAAGACTTCTTTTATAAAGCTGCTACTATTGATATTTCTACTAATAATTCTTCTCTTGCCATCTTTGCTTCTACGCATGCTCTTGCCGGAGCGTACCCTTCATTTACCCAATTGTCCCATACATCATTCATCTCTTGAAATAATGACATATCTTTTACATATATAGTTGCTGAAAGTATTTTGTCCCTGTTACTCCCTACACTTCCTAGTAAAGTATCTACTTTTTCAAGCATTGTTGTTGTCTGATCTGCCATCCCTTTAGTACTGTCTTTTGCCACTTGTCCACATAAATAAACTGTATTATTATATACAACCACTCTACTCATTCTTTTCTTTACTTCATGTCTTTTAATTTCCATATTTCCTCCATTTTTATATTTTAATTTTTACTATCTATTAAACTTATTAATAATTTATCCATTTTTTCTCTGTATATTTATAAATTAATACTTTCCAAAACTACAGTTTGGATATACACACTTGTCACAACTTTGACATAATCCACCATGACCATATCTCATAATATCTTTCAGAGTTAGTTCCTCGCCAGTAAGCACTCTTGGTAAGACTAAATCAAATACAGTTCTTTTACTAAACATTACACAACCTGGTAACCCCATTACTGGAATTTTATTTAGATAAGATAACAAGAACATTGATCCAGGAAGTACAGGCGATCCATAACTTACTAATTCTCCTCCTAATTCAATTATAGAGCTAGGAGTTAGATCATCTGGATCTACAGACATACCACCTGTACATAGAACTATTTCTGCTCCATTTGATATATGTTTTTTTATAGCTTCTTTTATTTTATCTTTCTCATCAGGAACTATTATTTGATCTATTACTTCGCAATCATATTCTTCTACTTTTTTCTTAACTATTGGACCAAATTTATCAATTATTTTTCCTGTATAAACTTCAGTTCCCGTAGTAACTATACCTATTTTAACTTTTTTAAAAGGCATCACTTGAATTAACTTTTCTTTACTAATTGTTTTAGCACCTTCCATCTTAGATTTTTTTATAATTAAAGGTATGACTCTTGCTCCAGCTATTTTTTCACCTTTTTTTACTGGTATATTTTCAGGTAATGTAGCAAAAGATATTTGTCCTAACATATTTAATTCTAAGAGTTTCTCTTTATTTACTTTTAGTAATCCATCAATTTTTGCATAAAACTCTATTTTTCCCTCTTTGATCTCCTCACTTAAGTATATATTTTCACCACACCCTATCTCTCCTAAAACTAAAGCTGCATCATTTTCATGCATCTCATCATCATTCATTTCAAATATATAGATATGTTCTTTTCCTAATTTTAGAAGTTTTTCTACATCTTCCTCTCTTATAATATGTCCTTTTTTAAATGCTCGACCTTTAAATTTTCCTGGTATTATCTCTGTTATATCATGTGAAATAACATGACCAATGGCATCTTTAGTACCTATCTTTTTCATAATTCAACTCCTATAGCTTTTACTTCTTTCATATGTCTTCCTGTACCTTTATTTTTAACTTTAAGAATTTCTGCCATTATTCCCAAAGCAATTTCACTGGGATCGCCATTTGATATATCTAACCCAACAGGAGAATATATTTTTAATAACTCAGCTTTATCGATTCCTTCTTTAATCATGTCTTTATAACTTTCTATGACTTTTTTTCTACTTCCAATCATGCCTACATAAGCTAAGTTTCTATTAACAATAGCTTTTACAGCATTCTTATCCCCTAAATGTCCACGAGTTACAATAACTAAGTAAGACTCGTTATTTAAAGGATAATCTTTTAGTATTTTTCCTATATCTCCTAAAATTAATTCATCAGCTTCTGGAAATCTACTAGAACTAACATATTCTTCTCTATCGTCTATTATTACAGTATACATATTTAGGTATCTACCTAATTTATAGAGATCAATTCCTAAGTGTCCCCCTCCTGCTATGATTAATTTTTTTCTTCCTTTAAAAACTTTGATATATCCTTTTACCATCCCACCACATATCATATCTAGGCTGCCCTCAGCTTTCAATTCAAATTTAAATTCTCTATTTTCACCTTTTTCAATAGCTTCCATAGCAGAATTAATTACTTTGAATTCTAAATTTCCTCCACCTATAGTTCCAATAGTGGTTCCATCAAAAAAAACACCCATAATATTACCTGTTTTTCCAGGGCTAGATCCATTAACCTCTATCAAGGTTATTAAAGCTAGTTTTTCACCATTATCTATTCTTTTAGCTATTTCTAGCATTAATTTGCCTTCCATTCTACCTCCAATATATTTTCACTCTAAATTCGTCGACGCTTTGAAGAAGATGGTAATGACATTTCATCCCTATATTTAGCAACTGTTCTTCTTGATATTTTTATATTGTCATTCAAAAGTAACTTGGCTAAAGTTTTATCTGAATAAGGGCTTTCTTTATCTTCTGTCATTACTACTTTATAAATAATATTTTTTATTTGGTTTCTTGTCATTTCATTAGTAATACCGTTATCATTTTTAGGTTTAAATTTTTTTGCAAAAAGACTCTTTAAAGTCATAGTTCTTCCATCTATATCTATATATCTATTTTTTATAGTTCTCGACACTGTTGATTGATGTATTCCAAGAGAATCACTTACTTCTAAGAGTGTTAAAGGTTTTAACTCTCCATTGTAAAAAAATTCTTTTTGCCTTCTAACAACGTCTTCTAGAACTTTTTTCAAGGTTTCTTGACGTTGCTCAATACAGCTTATTATAAATTCTGCTCTTTTTTTACATTTAGATATATATCTTTCATATTTTTTATCATCAATAGATGACATTGATTGCTCTATCAGTATTTTAGGAATAATTTCTTCATTTAATTTTATATTTATGTTCTTTTTATCTATTTTTATATATGCGTCAGGAACAAGGTTTACGATTCTTTCTACTACATAGTATCCATTAGAAGGTATTGGATTTAAGCTCTTTATTCTCTTTATTAGTTTAACCAATTTTTTTTTTTCTACTCCTATATTTTTAGCGAGTTTATCTTTATCTCCATATGCCAAATCCTCTAGATAGTTTTCTACTATTATTTTTTCATATATTTCTTCATCATTTAGTTGTAATAATAAGCAAGATTTTAAATCATCACCCCCTACTCCCAAAGGATCAAAACCTCTTACTATTTTCAAACCTTTTTCGAAGTCAATTTGATTATAAGGGTGTCGTAATCTATGACTAATATATCCTCTTGAATCTAAATTATCGACTATATATTCGCATATTTTTCTAATGTTTTTCGTAAGACTTTGCTCTCCTATTTGAGAATACATGTGATCATAAAAAGATATTTCTTTTTCGCTAATCTTTTCATATGGATCATATTCACTATCTTTATAGCTTTTCCCCTTCCCTATATCATTTTTCTCCACTTTTATAAGAATATTATTTTCTTGCTCTTTTTGTACAAATTCATTTAATTCTTCTGAATTCATTTGTAGAATTTTTAAAGAAAGTTTCATTTTTTGAGTAAGAAGTAACTTTTGAGATAAACCTATAGATAAACTATTTTCTAATTTCATAATCTCCCCCATTACATTTTAAATAATAGGGGTCATTTTGTAAAGTTTTATTAAAGATATTAATAAAATAAAGAAATATAAATATTATTTCAACTTTTTTATTTCATCAATATATTTTATAGGGTGTCATAAGACACCCTATGTTTTACATCTAACCTTAGTTATTATTTTTTTATATATGCTATTGCTTCAATTTCTACTCTTACATCTAAAGGTAATCTAGCTACTTCTACACATGCTCTTGCAGGTTTATTTTCATTAAAGTATTCACTGTATACTTCATTTATTGCTGCAAATTCATTCATGTCTTTAATAAAAACTCCTACCTTTACTACATCATTTAATGTTGCTCCAGCTTCTTTTAAGATAGCCTTTACATTTTCTAATGATTGTCTAGTTTGCTCTTTGATATCTTGAGATACTAATTTCATTGTTGCTGGAACAAATGGAATTTGACCAGATACGAATAACATATCTCCTGCTCTCATAGCTTGAGAATAAGGTCCTACTGCTGCTGGTGCATTTTTTGTAAATATTGATTCATTCATTTTTATCTCCTTTTATTATAGTTTTATTTTTTATATGCTGTTCTCTTTAATGGTAATTCAGTTCTAAATTCACCATCAAATTTATAGTATGCTCCTTGAACTGCTGGTGCTGTAGGAATTACAACTATTTCTCCTACACCCTTTGCTCCATAAGCTAATTCCTCAGTATTTTTTTCTACAATTATTGACACGATTTCTGGAACTTGAGTAGCTCTTAATAACCCTAAAGTTCCAAATTTTACCTGTGGCATTCCATTTTCAAATGGCATTATCTCTGTAAGAGCATAACCAAGCCCCATTACAACTCCACCTTCAATCTGTCCTTCAACTGATTTAGGATTTATAGCTTTTCCTACATCGTGAGCTGCTACCACTTTTTCTATTTTTCCTTTTTCATCTAATACAACTAATTGAGTTGCATATCCATAACTTATATGACTCTTAGGGTTCTTTTTATCTGCACCAATTTTATCTGTAATTCCTGAATATTCTCCGATTTCATCGTATCCATTTATATCTGATAATATTTTTCCTTTAAGAGCTTCCTTTAAATCAAGAGCTGCAATTCTTGTTGCTTCACCTGTAAATACAGTTTGTCTAGATGCTGTAGTTGTTCCTGTATTAGGAGTAATCTTAGTGTCTGGAACCTCTACAACTACACTTTTAGGGTCAACCTCAGCTGTTTGACATAATATTTGTAAAGCTATAGTTCCGACTCCTTGACCTATACAAGCTGCTGAAGTTCTTAGATGTACATTACCATCTATTACAGTTAATCTACATTTTCCAACATCGGGTAATCCTACTCCTATTCCTGCATTTTTAAATGCACAAGCTATCCCTACGTGCCTATTTTTATCAAACTCTTCTTTCACCGCTTCTAAAGTTTCAATAAGCCCTGTTCCTTCATCTGCAATCTGACCATTTGGTAATGTTTGCCCAGGTCTTATTGCGTTTTTATATCTAATTTCCCACGCTGAAATTCCTGCTAATTCTGCTAACTGATTTAGGTTTGATTCTGTAGCAAAAACTGATTGGGTTACTCCAAATCCTCTAAATGCTCCACCTGGAGAATTATTTGTGTAATAAGCTTTTCCGTCTACTTCAATATTATGGTAATTATATGGACCCGATGCATGAGTACATGCCCTTTGAAGAACTGGTCCTCCTAGAGATGAATAAGCTCCTGTATCAGATAGAATAACAGCTTTCATTGCTGTTAACATTCCATTTTCATCACAAGCTGTAGTCATTTCAATTTCCATAGCATGTCTCTTTGTACTTACATAAATACTTTCGTGTCTAGATAAAGTGACTTGTACAGGTACTTGTAAAACATATGCTATTAATCCAGCATGATGCTGAACCGACATATCTTCTTTTCCACCAAATCCTCCTCCTACTAAAGTAGAAGTTACCCTTACTTGAGAAGGTTCTAGTCCCAATAATCTACTTACTTCTCTTTGCTCATCATATATAGATTGAGATGACGTGTATAATTGAATTCCATCTTCTGTTGGTAGTCCTGTTGCACTTTCAGGCTCTAAATATGCATGTTCTGTTGCAGGTGTCTTATAAGTATTAGTTACTGTATATTTTGATTCAGATATTGCTTTTTCTACATCTCCTCTTTTTAATTCCTGATGAAATAGTAGATTTCCTTTTTCATGAACTTTTGGTGCACCTTCTACTTTCGCTTCTTCTATAGTCAATACTGGAGTTAGCTCTTCATACACTACTTTTACAGCTTTTTTAGCAACTTCCAATGTTTCTTTGTCTTTAGCTGTAACTAAAGCTATAGCATCTCCTCTATATTTAGTTATCTCTCCAACTGGAATTAAAGCATCCCAATCTGAAATAAAAGAAAGATGACCGATATTATTAAGTCCTGGAACATCTGCTGCTGTTAATACTTTTAGAACACCTTCCATTGCTTCTGCTTCACTTACATCTATTGATATTACTCTTGCTCTAGGGTACTCTGATCTTACTGCTCCCCCATAGTACATACCATCGATTCTTATATCTTCAGCATAAACACCTTCACCTATTGTTTTCACTGGTCCATCTATTCTATGTACATTTGTTCCAACAATTCCTTTACACTCTCTTTTAGGAATTACTCTCTCTGTTCTTAATATTTCTGCAGCTAGTTCAATAGCTTGCTCTATTTTTACATATCCTGTACATCTACAAATGTTACCTACTAATGCTTTTTTTATTTCTACTCTAGTTGGTTCTAATGTTTTTAAAAATAAAGCTGTTGCACTCATAACCATTCCTGGAATACAAAAACCACATTGAACAGCTCCTGCTTCTGTAAAAGCATATGCAAAAACATTTTTTTCTCTTTGTGATAACCCTTCTAAAGTAGTTATTTTTTTCCCTTCTAATTTATCAGTTTTTAGAACGCAAGCTTTTATTGCTTTCCCATCTACAAGAACCATACATGTTCCACATGCTCCTTCTTTACATCCGTTTTTAGCTGCTTTTAAAGCTAGATCATCTCTTAAATATTCTAATAGATTTTTTACTTTATTAGTTTTATTAATCTTTCCATTTACCTCAACTTTATACATCTCAACACCCCTAAGTATTCATTAAACTCTATTTCTTTTAATAAATTTACCTTTTCCCTTTTTTCCTAAAAATTCACCATCTTTTACTATAATTTCTCCATTAGAAATAGTCATAGTTGGATATCCAATTAGATCTATTCCTTCGTATGGTGTATAATCCACATTTTCATGTAAGTTTTTATGCTCTATAGTTACTTCTTTTTTAGGATCTATAATCATAAAGTCTGCATCTGCTCCTAAAATTATTTCACCCTTTTTAGGATATAAACCAAATAATTTAGCAGGTGTTGTACTTACAACATCAACAAACTTAGTTAAGCTTATTCTCTTTTTACTTACTCCTTCAGAGAACATAAGAGCTATCCTGGTTTCTACACCAGGTGCTCCATTTGGACACTTGGTAAAGT
>JAGLEA010000085.1 GCA_023145315.1 Psychrilyobacter sp. | reverse complement strand
GGAGGACTCATTATATATTTAAGACCTCTATTTTGATCCTCAAGATACTTATCTTCATCTAAAAATAAATACTGAGGACAAGTTTCGGCATAAATATTTCTCCCTTCAGCTTTTGCTTTTTTTATCACATCTAACCCATCACCAGAAGATAAATGAACTACATATAAAGGAGCATCACCAGCTTCTTTAGACATTTGGATTGCCCTTTCTATAGCTATTACTTCTGATTTTACAGGTCTAGATTTAGCATGGTATATAGCTTCTACTTTCCCAGCGTCTACATATTTTCTTCTTAATTCTTGTATTTCATCATGATCTTCAGCATGAACAGTAGTCATTGCTCCTAAAGAACTTAACTTCTTCATAATGGCTTTCATCTCTTCATCTTGTAATTTATAGTCATATGTCATATAACCTTTAAAAGAAGTTATTCCATCTTCTACCATTGAATTCATTTCATTTAATATATCATCATTAATATGTTGAATTACTCCATGAAAACTATAGTCAATAACAGCATCTGTTTCTGCATCTATTTTATATTTATTTAGTTGATGATGAAGCGTACACCCTTTAGGTCCGAATCCCATATGATCGATTATTGTAGTTGTTCCTCCACAAGCAGCAGCTACAGTTCCCGTATAGAAATCATCTTTCGCAACAGCTATTCCCACATCTAAATTGAAATGTGTATGAACATCTATTCCCCCTGGCATAATATATAGACCATGAAGGTCCAAAATTTCTCCATTTTCTATAGATAAATTTTTACCAATTTTAGATATAATTCCATTTTCTACAAGAATATCCTCTTTCAATACTTTTTCACTAGTTACTATAGTTCCATTTTTTAGTAGAAGTTTCATAATAGTTCTCCTATCTTGCTATAGTTAATGCATCTTTAGGACATTTAGATACACATACTCCACATCCAAAACAAACTTTAGCATCAATTACTGCTTTTTTATCCTCATTTAATACAATTGCATGGTATGGGCATATAGTTACACAAATATTACAACCAATACACTTTTCATTTGATACTTCTGGTGGAGTAGTTACATAGTTATGAGCAGTTCTTTTCTCTAAATGCTTTCCTACCATCCCTCTAATATCATCTAAGCTTTCATATCCGTGATCATCTAACCATTTTTCAGTTTCTTTTACTATTCTTCCGAATGCTTTTGGACCTTCAATAATTGCTTGAGTACATACTTGTACTGCTGTAGCTCCTGCCATTACAAATTCAATAACATCTTCACCTGTAGATATTCCTCCCACTGCAAATACAGGAATATCTACTGCTGTAGATAATTCATATACTACTCTCATTGCGATTGGCTTTATAGCCGCTCCTGACATCCAACCATATCCATCTTTAGATCCCATATGAGGTTTCCCAGTCTCTAAATCAATAGAAAGACAAGGTCCTACAGAGTTTATCGCTACTAGTCCATCTGCTCCATTAGCTTCTAATTGTTTAGCAACATCAGCAAGATTCTCTACTCCTGGAGAAACTTTCATAAATACTGGTTTGTTTGAAAGTTCTTTCGCAGCTCTTAGTGTATTTAACATAGGAGTTAAATCTCTTCCTACGTAGTGACTTGAGATTTCATATGCATCAGCAAATTTATCTACCATTGGAATTAACTTTCTAATGTCAGCTTCTACATATCCTAATCCAATGATTAAAGGTTCGTTTGCTGCTTTACACTTTGCATATTCATTTTTTACCCAATGCTCAGGAGATTCTTCTGACCATAATTCTGTGTTTAAGAAATGCTTTCCTTTAAAGTCGTGCATACAAGGTTTAGGAATTTCTGCCGCTATAGATGAGATAGTTTTAGCAACTACTCCTGCTGCTCCATTTTCTACTGCTTTTACACAAGTTTCTGCATCTTTTGATGGTGGTCCTGCTGCTACGATTACCGGGTTTGCATACTCTAGTCCTGCGAATGTTACTTTTATATTTGCCATTTTTATTGTTCCTCCTAAGTTTTTTTTCTAATATAATAAATCATATTTAATTTACATTTTATTGAGTTTAAGTTCTTTTTCTTTCTGATATTTATCGATGAATCCAAAAATTCCTTGTAGTATTATAGCAACAATAACACCAGAAATTAGTGATGATTTACCTATAAGTGTTTGAATTGTTGGTGAAAATTTTGAAAACATTGTTGGGTTATAAGTTATACCGATACTAATTGCAATAGATATACCTGCTATTAACTTTATATATTCGCTATCTCCTGCTCTGGTTAAAAGACCCATTCCAGAAATAGTTATCATTCCAAATATAACTAGAGTCCCACCACCTATTACCGAATTTGGTATAGATATTAAACACGAAGCTATTTTAGGAGATACACTTGTAATAAGTACCATTAATGAGGCTAATACAAATATAATTTTCTCTGTTTTTTTATTAATTGAAACAATTGCTGCATTTTGTGTAAGTCCTGCCATAGGTATAGATCCAAATAATGCAGCTATTACAGATCCAAGACCCATTGCTAAACTACTATTTGTAATTTCTTCACCTGTAAGAGGTCTTCCATATGCTCCAAATGTTGTTACTGTTCCACATCCAAGTAAAGAAATAATAGAGATTACATAAGCTATAGTAAATGTAATAATTGTTCCTAAATCAAATTCAAAACCATAAGCCATTGGTTTGGGGATTGAGAACCAATTTGCTGCAGCAATATTAGAAAAATCAACCATTCCTAAAGGAATAGCTATTAGATAACCTACTATCATTCCTATTACGATAGATGCATTTTTTATCATACCTTTTCCCAGTTTATTTAATAAAGCTATTATAAATACAACTAATAAACCAATAAATATATTTTTAGGATCTCCATAATTTTCTGGTTTTATTCCTGAAGCCAAATTTCTAACGGCTGATGGATAAAGTCCTATTCCCATACAAATTACTAAAACTCCTGATATAAGTGGTGTAAATATTTTTTTAACTTTCTCTACAACAAAACCTAAAAAGAATCCGACTACTAGTGCTACTAGTAAACTTCCAAATAAAACTGGTAACCCTTGATCTTTTGCCACAGCTACAGTTAGCCCCAAAAATACATAACTCATCCCCATCATCATAGGCAGACCAGAGCCTAATTTATATTTTCCAAATAAAGGAATTGGAAACAACTGGATAAAAGTTGCTATTGCTGATACAAATAACGCAGCTTGAATAAGTGCTATACGTTGATCCATTGTTGCTCCTATAGCTCCTGCTATTAGAATTGGAGGTACAATCGTACCTACAAACATCGCTAATAGATGTTGAAAACTAAGTGGTATTGCTTCCCCTATTGATAATTTTTTCTCCGTACTCATTTTTCACCCCTAAAGATTTTAGTTTTAATTTCTATACTATTTTTTATTTCATTTTCCCCCAAAATTCTGATGAAGTCTTTCTTGATTCCTCAAAAATTTGATCCTCATCTATTCCTACTAACTTTCTATCTTGCATTATAATTTTTCCATCTATTATAGTAGTATTTACACTTCTACCCATTAGTCCAAATAATATATGGCTATTGTAATTTGTTTCATCCATAGGAGTTAATGGATTATAGTCTGCGATAATTATATCTGCTACAGCTCCTTCTTTTAATACTCCTACATTCCCTTCAAAATACTTAGCTACAATTTTTCTGTTATTTTCAAATAACATCTGCGGAGTTTCTCCCCAAGCTACAGAAGGATTTGATTTAACATGTTTATGAATTATGTTAGCTACTTTCATAGATTCAAACATATCATTTGTGTAACCATCAGTTCCAAGTCCTACATTAATCCCTTTTGCTAATAATTCTAAAGCTGGAGAACACCCTACTGCATTCCCCATATTTGATTCTGGGTTATGAACTACTTGTGTTCCATTCTTTTTTAAAATATCCATTTCATTATCATCTATATGGATGCAGTGAACTGCTATTGTTTTTTCCCCTAAGACTCCATAATCATTTAGTCTTTCAACAACTCTCTTATTATATTTTGCTAAAGAGTCTTCTAAATCATCTATTGCTTCTGCTGTATGTACATGGTAACCAGTGTCTAAACCTTTCATAGAATCTACACATTTGTGTAAAGATTCACTTGAAAGTGTGAAAGAAGCATGCATTCCAAACATTCCTTTAATCATATTTTGATCTTTTGTATTATGTTTTTTTATAAAATCAGTATTTTCTTTAATTCCCTCTTCTAATACATCAACACCATCTCTATCTGAAACTTCATAGCAAAGACATGTTCTTATCCCAACTTCTTTAGCTGCATCAGCGATAGTAAATAAACTATCTTTAACTACCATAGGACTTGCATGATGATCGAATACAGTTGTTACTCCATTTTTGATACTCTCTATATATGTAGTAAGAGCACTATATTTTACATCTTTTAATTTCAAATTTTTATCTACTTTCCACCACATATTTTCTAAGATATCTAAAAAGTTTTTTGGGGCAGGACCTGTAGAAGCCATTCCTCTTGCAAATGCACTATATATATGATGATGAGTATTGATCATACCTGGCATTATTAGTTGACCCTTTGCATCGATAAATTCTACATTAGGATATTTCTCTTTTATTACTTGTGTTTCACCTATTTCTATTATTTTGTTACCTTCTACCACAACTGTACCGTTGTGATAGAAGGGATTTGATTCTTCTTGTGTTATTAATCTACCATTTCCAATTAAAAACATATTTCCCCCTTAGCTTCTTCTAATTACTTTTCCAGCAAGTATTTTATTGTAAGTTCCCTCTTCAATTACATGATGTCCATTAATAAATACATTATCTATTCCATCTGAAAATTGTACAGGTTCAATAAATGTAGCATTGTCTTTTATTGTATCCATATTTATTATTAAAACGTCGGCTGGAGCACCAATTTCTAAAGTTCCTCTATTTTTTATTCCTATTGCTTCTGCTGCTTTTTTAGTCATTTTGTAAATAGCAGTTTCTATACTAAATATTCCTAATTCTTTTGTAAATCTACTTAATACTTTAGGAAAAGAACCATATGCTCTTGGATGTGGTTTTCCTTTTGCCATTAATCCATCTGTACATACATTGTGTTCAGGTCTCTTCATGAATTTAATTATGTGCTCTTCTTTTCCATAAAAATCTACCATTCCAACAGCGTTTTCCTCATCCCTTAAAAGATCAAAAGTTGCATCTAATGGATCCATACCTCTAAATTCACCTAGTTCTTCTAAACTCATACCCACTATTTCTTCATTTTTTTCATTTTTAACAGATGTCACAAATATTTGATCTATTCCAGCAAAGTCTACAAAATTATCCCAACCAGGAATTCCTTTTGCTATATCTTCCTTCATTTTTAATCTATCTGCTTCATTTCCTAGTCTTTTAATCAGTTCATCAGTTCCACCATTATGTGCCCAAGGTGGTAAGATAACTCCTAGCATAGTACTTCCAGCTGCATAAGGATACTGGTCAAAAGATACTTCTATCCCTGCTTCCTTTGTTTCCTCTAATAATTCTATAACTTGATCAATGTATTTCCAGTTTTGTTTCCCACACACTTTAAAATGTGAAAAATGTACTTTTACTCCTGACTCTCTTCCAATTTGAATAATTTCTCTCATTGAATCAAGAATAGTATCAGCTTCACTTCTTTGATGAACTACAAATACACCATTATATTCTGCAACAATTTTACACATCTCTATTACTTCTTTTGTTTCTGAATAAGCACAAGGCATATAGATAAGACCAGTAGAAAGACCATATGCTCCTGCTTCCATCTCTCTTC
>JAGLEA010000084.1 GCA_023145315.1 Psychrilyobacter sp. | reverse complement strand
TAGTCTATATATTCTTTATGATCTTCTAAATCTGCATTTTCTAAGTCTTTTTTTTCTAATCCATTACGACCTATTATCTCTTCTAAATCTATGAAATAAGGATTCCCTGCAAATGCAGAAAATGATTGATATGGAGAATCTCCATATGATGTTGTTCCTAGTGGTAATATTTGCCACATTTTTTGCTCTGCTTTTTTTAAAAAATCTACAAATTCGTATGCTTCTCTACCTAAAGTTCCAATCCCTTGATTTCCTCCTAATGAGGAAATATGTAATAATATTCCACTGCTTCTCTTAAACATAATTTCACCCTCTACTTCGTTATTTTTATAAAAATTATTATTATTTTTCAGATCCTGCCGTAACCCCTTCTATTATATGCTTTTGAGCAAAGAAATAAAATATTATTACAGGAAGTATTGCTAACAGTAATCCAGCCATAGCCAGTTGCCATTGCTTTGAATATCCACCAAAGAATAAGAACATTTTAAGAGGGATCGTTTGCGACCCTTTACGATTAATCATCAATTGTGGTAATAAAAAATCGTTCCAAATCCATATTGTATTTAGTATTGCTACTGTTACATGGATTGGCTTCAGTGTAGGAAATATTATCTTCCAAAATATTTGCCAAGGACTACAACCATCAATTTTAGCAGCTTCCTCTAATGATATTGGAATCCCTTTTATAAACCCGTGATACAAAAATATCGATAAACTCGATCCAAGCCCTATATACATAAATATAATTCCTAGTCTATTTTGTAACCCTAATCTACCCATAAAAGCTACTAACGGTAACATGATTGCTTGGAAAGGTACCAGCATTGCTGCTATAAACATAAAAAATATTATATTACTCATTTTTGACTTAGTTCTTACTAGTATCCAAGCTGCCATAGAAGAAAATATTATTATCAATGTAGTACTTGCTATAGTGATAAATAAAGAATTAAATAACGATGAACCAAACATCCCCTCTAAACTAAAGCTTCTACCAATCCATAAAAATGATAATTTATCCATTGCAACCTTGAAGTTATCAAGAATCAATCCTTTTGGTAATGTTAGTGTACTACCAAAAATTTCTTTTTTTGTTTTAAAAGCATTTACAACTAATATATAAAAAGGTGAGACAAATATAATTGATGTAACTATCCCTATTATATATAAAGAAATCTTTGAAATATTACTTTTAGTTATTCTCATTACATCTCCACCTCCTTCTTTTTATTAATAGCCACTTGAATAATTGTTATTCCTGCTACTAATATGAAAAATACTACTGCTTTTGCTTGAGCTCCTCCATAGTTAGTAAAAGTATATGCCGTTTTGTATATATTTAATGCTAACATCTCTGTAGCTCCTCCAGGTCCTCCATTTGTTAATGACAAGTTTTGATCAAATAACTTAAATGAATTTGCTAAAGTTAGAAATAAACTTATAGTAAATGCTGGGGCAACCATTGGAAATATAATATACCTAGTTTTTGCCCAACCACTCGCACCATCTATATCTGCAGCTTCTAAAAGACTTTTTGGTATATTTTGTAAGGCTGCTATATATATGATCATTAAATAACCCGACATTTGCCATACCATAACTATTACTAATCCCCAAAAACCTGTATTAGCAGTTGCTAACCAGCCTTGAAAAAAAGAAAAACCTGTTAGATTACCAAGAGTTTCAAAAACACCCATGAATATAAATTGCCAAATAAACCCTAATATCAATCCACCTATTAAGTTAGGCATAAAGAATATTGTTCTCATTGCATTTGAAATTTTAAGTTTTTTTGTAACTAATAATGCCAAGGAAAAACCTATTACATTAATAGAAATTACCGAGACAACAGTAAACTTCACAGTAAATAGGAAAGCATTTAAAAAACCTTCATCTTTGAATAACGCTATATAATTTGCCATTCCTATAAAATTAGGAGTTTGATCCATCCGACCATTCCATTCTGTAAACGAATAATAAACTCCTATTACTAATGGTATTACTACGACCATTAAGAAAGCTATTAATATCGGTCCTAGAAATAAATAAAATGTTTTCTTATTATAATTCATAACTACCATCCTTATTTCAATTAGAAAAAGGGATTTTCATCCCTTTTTCATCAATATTATATTAAAATATTTATTTTCTACTTTCTGCCCATGAATCTTTAGTAACTTTGATTACTTGATCCCATGTCACTTGTCCATCTACATATTTTTGAAGCTCTACTCCTAACTTTTCTTGACCCCAACCTGTAGGATATCCCATGAATACCCAAGAAATTGTGTTCCCTGCTTTTGAGAATTTCATAATATCTTTTGCTAATGGATCTTTTGGTTGTAAGTTTTCACCATCAAATCCCTTATAAGGTGGTACAAAATTAAATTTATTGATTACATAATCTTTTCCAGTATCAGATGTATATACCCAGTCTAAGAAATCCTTTGCAGCTTGTTGCTGAGCAGGTGTTACACTCTTATTAACAGTCCAGTACATTGGAATTCCAACTGGTAATACATTTTCTTTTGCTCCTACAATTGGCATAGGTAAGAATCCGATATTTCCAGCTAATTTTTCATCTATCCCATTGATAGATCCATATGCCCAGTTTCCTTGTTGAGTCATTGCAACTTTACCCATAGAGAATAATCTCTCTACTTGTGTTGAATAGTCTGTTGCATTGATCGGTGTTCTTGCGTAGTCCATTTGTAGATCGAATAATTTTTTCATTCCATCAGAATATTTAAATTCTACAGTTTTTGCATTATAAGCAGCAAAAACATCTCCAAATTCTTGTGATAGTCCTACATTTGAATAATGTAATCCTGTAACCCAAGTTTCTTTTCCTGCTAATGCGAATACTGCATCAAGTCCTAGCTCCTTCTTTTTTGTATCTAAAACTTTTACTGCTTTTTCTAAAGTAGCGAAAGATGTTATAGAATTAGGGTCAATTCCTGCACTTGCAAATATTCCTTTGTTATAGATAAATCCATATCCCTCTTGAGTATATGGTAATCCGTATACTTTCCCATCTAATGTTGCTCCATCTAATGAACCTTTAAATGCTGATTTTGCCATATTTGTATCTGATAAGTCTACTAGTTTATCTTGCCAATCGTATACATCCTGAGGTCCTCCTACATTGAATATAGCAGGTTCGTTTCCAGAAGCCATCTTAGCTCTCAGTGACGCTCCATAGTCTCCTCCCCCTCCTACAGTTTCTATATTAATCTCAACATTTGGGTGTTCCTCCATATAGATTTGTGATAACGCATCAAATTCCTCTGCTATTTCAACTTTAAATTGAAATATATCTACAACTGTTTTTTCTTGCTCTTTTTCTCCACCACAAGCAGTCAGTAATAACGCACTACCAACTAATAGTCCTTTCATGTAATTTTTCATTTTTTTCCTCCTATATATTTTTTTTACTTTTATGAATTATTTACTACTTTCTCTTTTTACTATTTTAACATCTAAACAAATATTTTCTTTATCTATTATAGTGTGTTTTTCTCTATTCTCAATTTCTTTAATTAATAGTTTTGCTGCTAGTTCTCCCATAAATATCCTTGGCTGTTCTACTGTAGTTATTGAAGGATAAAAATATTTACTTTCTTCTATCCCATCAAACCCCACTATGGAAACATCTTCAGGTACCCTATATTTATTTTCTAGTAGGTATCTACTTGCTCCTATTGCCATAAGGTCTGATATGGCAAATATTCCATCTGGTTTATTTTGTAAGCATATTTCTTTTGCACTTTCATATCCACCCTTTGCAGTGTATTCACCTTCTACTATGAATTCATAATCTAGGTTACTTTCTTTCAATGCTTGCTTATACCCGTTTATTCGCTGCTGTGCTAGTTCATCTTTATAGTTTGAAATAATTATTGCTATTTTTTTACACCCTGTATCTATCAAATATTTCACTGCTTTATAGGCAGCTTCCCGGTCATCTATAGTTACTATATTATATTTTTT
>JAGLEA010000083.1 GCA_023145315.1 Psychrilyobacter sp. | reverse complement strand
ACTACTGAATTTAAACCAACTTTCTTTAATTCACTATCTATTCCAGAAATCACATCATTAAAAAATAAATTTGAATATCCTGCAATCACTATTCCAACTAGGTTATCTTTCTTCCTCTTCAAAGCTATAGCCATGCTATTTGGTTTAAAGTTTAATTCTTTTATAATTTTTAATACCTTTTCACGTGTTTTTTCTTTTACACCAGGATGATTGTTTATAATTCTTGAGACTGTACCTACTCCCACTTCTGCTTTTTTTGCAATATCCTTTATAGTAATCTTAGCCATATTTCACTTCCTTTCGTTTTTGGAACCGTTTCAACTGTTAACGATAGAATACTCTGATTTCAAACATATGTCAATATTTTTATACTTTAATTTTAATAAAAATATATGAAATTAAAATATCCATCTGAACACTTTAAAAAAAATATAGAATTTTCTCTATTTTAACTGTATACTTACTCACAAGATAAAATACTTAGGAGGTATCTTTATGAATATCAAAAAATCAATCTTCATCTTATCAATTGTAGCACTCGCAGCTTTTTCAGGATGTAAAAAAGCAGAAACTGAACCTGAAATTGGAACTAATGTAAATTATGAAAAATTAAAAGGTTATCCAAAATGGGTAATTCAACCAAGATATGAAAATGGAATTGCAGGTGTTGGTTCTGCTAAAATGACTGATCTTGGATTTGATTTTGCTAGAAAGGAAGCTATGGCTAGTGCTAGAGAGGACCTAGCAAGTCAGATAACTATAAAAGTTAATAATCTATATAAATCATATAGAAGTAGAATAGGTTTAGGAGAGGCTACTAGTGTAGATTCTAGTGCTGAGAACATAACTAAGCAAGTTGTAAATCTTGATCTACAAGGTGCTTCTCTAGTCGATACTTGGATCTCACCAGAAGATGAACTATATGTTCTTTTAGGTGTTGATAATGAAAATATTGCTAAAAGTGCAACTGCAGCTATTAGTAATCCAAATAACTATGGTAGCCAAGAGGAGAAAACAAAAATCAAAGCTGCTGATTCTCAAAAAGAGTTAGAAGCTGAAGTAAATGAATACTTTAGCCCATCAACTCCTACAACAAATAACTAATGGAGGTTGAAGATGAAAAAAATATTAATTATTATCCTACTCTTACTTTCTACGGCTATTAGTTTTTCAAAAACATTAGAAGGTACTGGGTACGGAACCAGTGAACAAGAGGCAAAAAAGGAAGCTTTAGGAGATTTATCAGCTCAAATACAAGTTACTATTAAAAGTAATTTTTCTAGCAATAAGTCATTGAGCAATGGCATATCTAAGAAAGACCTCACTTCTAGCGTTTCTACTACATCAGAAACAAAATTATTAGGAGTAGAGTTTGATATTGATAAAAAATGGTTTCGTTCACAATATACAGCAACTGCAACTATTGATGACACCAAGATATCTATCTATGAAAAAAAAGCTAACGAACTTAGGTCACTTGTTAATGTAAACTTTACAAACGCTAATGATGAGAGCAACCTTCTTCTAAAAAAGAATTTTTTAGAAAGTGCTTTAAATAACTATAACGAATTTCTTTCATATAGGAATATAGCTATTATTTTAGGTAGTAAATCAAATTTTAATTTAGAACATACAAAAACAAGCATTCTTAATGCTATTCAATCAGTTGAAAAGTCTATTGATAATGACAGTTTGTATCATGGTGTCAATATTATCTATGTTAAAAGTAGTGGTGATTTTTTAGATAACTCAAAAGAATTTTTTGATAACTATTTTGATAGAATGTTAGCCGAAATATCAAAGAAAAATAACGATAAAGTTGCTATTAGTAATGAGAATAGTTCTTCAGTCAACACTCTTGTTAAAGTTGTTTTAATCAGTAATCATACTTCTAAAAAACCACCTGTATATTACAATAAAAAGATGATTACTCCAGAGATATTTGAAACCTCTCTTAGTATAACCGTGGAACTTTACAATAAGAAAAAAGTTGAAAACATCCTTACTATTACATCAACAGGGATTGGTGAAGACGCTCATTCACAAGGTGACTCATATGAAAAAGCTGTAAAAAACGGTTTTGAACAACTCCATCAAAAGCTAGAGGATGCACTTATTAAGAAATAACTCTTGACTTTTTTGACGTAGAATGATATTATGATTCTATCACAAGTATTTTTAATGGTCCAAAAATTGTAAGTGAAATAAGATAATACTGGAAAACTGCAGTTGATGAGTTCTGCAACCAAGGTAACAAGGAGATAGGAAATGAAGAAAATAGTTTATATGTTGAAGGTATCAACAGTATTTACAAGTATGATAAGTTTATCATTAGTTTTAGCTAATTAATAATAATCTAATAATATAGAAAAAGTCAGCTTTTAGCTGACTTTTTTATTTGGTTAAACCATGATATAATTATATATAATATTAGAAAATCAGGAGGAGAAAAATGAAAAATAATAGTGAATATAAAATAAATAAGTTTTTAGGAGCACATGTTTCTGTTAGTGGAGGAGTTTTCAAGGCACCAAAGAATTGTAACGATATTGGTGGAGTTGCATTTGCCATGTTTCTTAAAAACCAAAAAAGATGGGTTGCAAAAGATTATGATGAGAAAATAATCTCAAAATTTAATGACGAGGTTAAAAAATATAATATCGATAAGAAATTTATTATGCCACATGCAGGATATCTAATTAATTTAGCAAATAATGATCCAGAAAAATGGCAAAAATCTTACGATGCTCTAGTTGATGAATTAAAAAGAGGGGAGGAATTAGGATTACATTATATCAATCTCCATTGTGGAAGTCACCTTGGATTAATTAGTGTAGAAGAAGGGTGCGAACTTATTGCAAAGGGAATAAATGACGCTATTAAAGAAACTAAGTATATTACGGTAGTTTTAGAAAATACTGCTGGCAAAGGAAATACCATTGGTGGAGCTTTTAGTGAACTTAAAACTATCATTGACAAAGTTGAAGACAAGAGTAGAATAGGTGTACTTCTTGATACTTGCCACACTTTTGACTACGGATATGACTTAGCTACAGAAGAGGGGTATAAAAGTACTTTTAATGAGTTTGAAGAACTAGTTGGATTTAATTATCTGAAGGGAATCCATCTTAATGATTCAATGTATGGGCTAGGTTGTAAAAAAGATAGACACGAAAGTATCGGTAACGGTCTACTAGGTATGGATTTTTTTGCTAGATTTATGAATGACCCACGATTTGACAATATGCCAATAACTCTAGAAACTATAAATTCTGAAATTTGGAAAGAGGAGATAGAGCTTCTATATAGCTTGATTAAATAAAGAAAAGCAGCCTATTTAGGCTGCTTTTCTTATTGTTATAAATATTAATTTACATCATTGACCCAATAGCTAACATTACCATAGTTATTACAATTGTAGCTATAAAGAATGGCATAACAAATTTTATCCATTTTCCATATGATACTCTTCCAATAGCTAATCCACCCATTACAACTGCTGATGTAGGAGTAATAAGATTTAATACTCCTGAAGCTGATTGATAACCTGTTACTACTACACTCTTTGCTAATCCTGAGAACTCTCCTAATGGAGCCATGATAGGCATTGATAGTGTTGCTAATCCTGATGTAGAAGGAATCAAGAATGACATTGGTAAATAAAATAAATAAGAAATAATTGCAAATGCTGTAGCTCCTACTCCTGTAAGTGCTTGCTCTCCCCAATATAAAACTGTATTTGTCATTCCACCTGCGTTCATTACTATTGTTATACCTCTAGATACTCCTACAATTAGAGCTACTCCTAATAGATCTCTTGCACCTTGTACAAATACAGCCACTAGTTCTTTTTCACTCATTCCATATACTTTTGCAATTAAGATAGATGATACCATAAATAATACAGTCATCTCTCCAAACCACCAGTCACCTAAAGGAACTACTCCACCTAATATATGACCGATTCCTGGTAATCCAAGGAAAAAGTTATTAATATCTTCAAATATTGTGATATTAAACTTATAAGCCCACGGGATTACTCCAAATATCATAACTATAAATGTACCACCAAATAAACATAAAATTAATTTTCTTTGCTTTGTTAATTCAGGTACTGTTGTAGTTTCTGCATCTGCACCTAAAAAATGTTCTTCATTTTCCTTCTTTTGATCATAAACTAAAGATTTAGTCGGATCATTTTTAACTTTTTCTGCATATCTCATCATATAAAATATAGCAAAACCTAGTAAAACAACTAGCATAATAAGTCTTAATCCAATCCCATCACCAATAGATATTTCAGCAAATCCTGAAGCAACACCTGTAGCAAATGGATTTACAGTAGAAGCTAATACTCCTACTCCAGCTCCTAACATTATTACCCCTACTGCTGTCAGCGAGTCATATCCCGCTCCTATAAATACTGGGATTAGAAGTGGATAGAATGCTATAGTTTCCTCTGCTAATCCAAATGAAGTTCCACCTGCTGCAAATATAGTCATCAATATAGGTATCATTATTTTCTCTCTACCCTTTAATTTTTTTATAACATGACCAATTCCTGCATCAATAGCTCCTGTTTTCATTACTATCCCTAAAAATCCACCTATTACTAATACAAATAAGGCAATATCTTTAGCTTCGTAAAATCCATTTATAGGAGCATTTATTACTTCCCATAAACCCTGTGGATTAGAATCGGTAACATGGTAAGTTCCTGGTATAGGTTGCTTTGAACCCTCTACAAAATCATATTGCCCTGCTGGTACTACCCATGTAAATATTGCAACAATTGCAATTATACTAAATAATATAGTATAAGCTGTTGGCATTTGAAATTTTTTCTTTTCTTTCATTTTTTTCCCCCTTCTGAATATTCTATAAATTTTTATAGTCTTCTTAGTATAATTTAAAAACAAAATGTTGTCAATCAGAATTAAAGTTATTGATTCAATATAAGTCTAATTTAATTTTAGAGTTATTTTTTAGTATTTTACTATTGATAATATACCTGTATATTGAATAAAAATCTCTTCTATTACTTTAGTTTTTCTAGATACAAAGGATATTATTTTGATGCCTTTATCCTGAAAATATGTTATAATTTTAAAATATAGAAATTGAGGTGAGAATTTGAAAAAAATTATTCCAGGTATTATTTTATTACTTTTTATTTGGTTAGTTACTATCCTAGCTATGAAAAATCCTGAAAAAATAAGTAGTAGCGGTATTGAATCTTTAATGAAGATAGAAAAACTTAGCTTAAAATCATATAGAGATAGTGGTGGTGTTTTAACTATTGGATATGGTCATACAAGTAAAACGGTTAGAGCTAATATGACGATAACAAAAAAACGTGCTTTAGAACTCCTAAAACAAGATTTGAAAGTTGCAGAACAAGGAGTTTTCAATTCTCTTCATGTAAAAACTTCTCAAAAACAATATGATTCTATGGTAAGTTTAGCTTATAATATAGGTGTTAGGAGATTTAGAACCTCTACACTTATTAAATATCATAATAAAAATAGATTCTCTAAAACTAGTAAAGAATTTTTAAAATGGGATAAGATCCATGGGAAATCCTATATTGGACTCTATAAAAGGCGTATAGATGAACAAAAACAGTATGATGATGGATCATATTTTATCTATTCATTATATAATTTAATATTTGTATGGAATTAAACTTTGAGGTGAATTAATGAATATTGGAAAATTAACAGCAAGTCAACTAGAGGAAATAATATTTAAAAATATTAAGAAAAAAAGAAAAGAATTTTTAAATACACCAGGAATTGGAGATGATTGTGCAGCTATTGATTTAGGAGATAAAATCTGTTATATCAGTAGCGATCCTATAACTGGTGCTGTAAATAAAATTGGAAAACTAGCAGTAAATATAACATGTAATGATCTAGCAACTACAGGAACTGAGCCACTTGGTATTATGGTTACTATATTAGCGCCTCCTACAACGACTACAGATGATCTAAAAAAAATAATTATTGATATGGAAACAGAGTGTCAATTATTAAATATTGATATCTTAGGAGGACATACCGAAATTACGGATGCTGTAAATAAAATCATTGTTTCAGTAACTGGTATTGGTTTTGGAACAAAGGAACACTATGAAAGAAAAAACAAAGTCGATATAGATGATCTTATCTTACTTACTAAAGGGGTTGCAATAGAGGGTACTGCAATTATTGCCTATGAAAAAGAAGTGGAATTAACAAGTGTTCTTACAAAAGATGAATTAAATTTTGCAAAATCTATGATGGATATGACAAGTGTAGTCAAAGAAGGACTTTTATCAAAAAAATTAAATAAAGGTATGCATGATGTTACAGAAGGAGGAATTTTAGGAGCTCTTTGGGAAATTTCTGAACTAACCAAATTAGGAGTTACTGTTTTTTCTAATAAATTAAATATACACAGTGTCAGTAGTAAAATTTGCAATTTCTATAATATTGATCCCCTGAAATTAATCTCTAGTGGTTCTATGATCATTATAGTATCTCCTAAAAACAAAAAAAATCTTATGGAAATTTTAAACTCTCATAAGATTCCAACTGTTGAAATTGGTAGATTTACTCCTAATTTAGAAGATAAATTTATTATTGATTTAGAAGGTAATAAAGATATTATTTTAGAACCTCTTAGTGATGAACTCTATAAAGTCATATAATCAAAAAGCCAGCAAAGATTACTGGCTTTTTTTTATACTTATTTTTTTTCTATTATTTTTCCATCTATCATCACTAATTTAGGATCTTGTATCGTTATAAATGGCTTATCTTCCCACACTACTAAATCTGCATCTTTACCTATCTCTATACTTCCAACTCTCCCTTCTACTCCCATCATACGAGCAGGATTTATTGTTACTGCTTCTAATCCCTTTCTATATGGAAGTCCCTTTGATATTGCTAATCCTACTGTAATTGGTAGATATTGCAATGGAATTACAGGAGCATCAGTTATTATAGATATATCCTGCCCCACTGCTAATTTTACTACATTATCAAATCCTTTCCCTTTAATTTCCATCTTTCCACGAGATCCTAGACTAGGCCCTAGTATCAAGTTTCTTTTTTTGCTATGGATATAATCTAAAACATCTACTCCACAAGTCACATGATCTAATGTGTATAATAAATCAAACTCCTCCACAACTCTTATTGCAGACACGATATCGTCTCCTCTATGAGCATGTATCTTTAAAGGAACTTCCCTATTCATAACTTTTCTCATTGCTTCTAATTTTTCATCATATTTAGCATCTTCATCGTTATTATATACATTTGCTTGCCTTAAAAATTCTCTTAATTTACTTATTA
>JAGLEA010000082.1 GCA_023145315.1 Psychrilyobacter sp. | reverse complement strand
GTCTTTATACAAGCATATTGTCCACCAATAAGGTTCGCAGATCCTGGACCACTTGCACATGTTGTTACCCCTGCTAATCTAGCTTCTTCAAATGTTCTATCTTGTGGATTTATAGCATCTATTGCCCTTACTTCTGGTGTTATTAAATTACTCTTCTCATTATGGTCTGCATAAAATGCCCCTGCTGAATCTGTTTTTAGTCCAAGGTGTGTATGTGCATCTATTAGACCTGGTGTCACATAATTCCCTTCTAAATTTATAATTTTTTCATCTTTTTCACCTATTAAATCATCAGAAGTTATTTCTAAAATTTTTCCTTCTTTAATTTTTATACTATATATTCCCTCTTCTACACCATAGCTTAATATCTTTGCATTTTTTAAAATCAAAATTATCATCTCCATACTAGTATTTTTAATATTATACCATAAAAGTCCAAAGATTCTATGGTCTCTAGACTTTTATTTGATCTATTTTTTCAAAATTCTAATTGAATTTAGTATAGCTAATATCGCTACTCCTACATCTGCAAAAATTGCTTCCCACATTGTAGCAACACCTATAACTCCTAATCCCATCACAGCAAACTTAATTCCTAGAGCAAATACTATATTTTGCATAACTATTCTTCTAGTTGTATTAGCCACTGTTATAGCTTCCTCTATTTTTATGAGTTCATCAGTCATGATTACCACATCTGCAGCTTCTATAGCGGCATCACTACCTATGCCACCCATAGCAATCCCTACATCTGCACGAGCTAATACAGGAGCATCATTTATTCCATCTCCTACAAACAATACATTCCCTACTGTCTCTTTTTGGATTTCTTCAAACCTCTCTACTTTTTCATGAGGTAATAAATTACTATATACTATATCAATACCGACTTCTTTTGATACTGCATCTGCTACTTTTTCATTGTCTCCAGTTAGCATATATGTTTTTATACCTAAATTTTTAATTCTTTGGATTGCAAGTGCCGAATCAGCTTTTATCTCATCTGCTATTACGATATTCCCACTATACTCCCCTTCTATAGCTACATAGATAATTGTTCCAATAGAGTCTGTTTTTATATATTCTATACTGGCTTCTTCCATTAATTTGTGATTTCCCAATAAAATATGTTTTCCATCTATCGTAACACTTACACCGTACCCTTCTATTTCCTTATATTCTACTATTCTTTTTTGATCTAATGTTTTCCCGTAATACTTCACTACACTCTTTGCAATAGGATGATTAGAGTATGACTCTCCTAATGCTACCACTTCTAGCAAATGATCTCTTTCAATATTTATAGCTTCTACTGAAGTCACTGTGAAGTTTCCTTTAGTCACTGTTCCCGTTTTATCAAATACTACTGCTTTCACTGTATTTAATGCTTCTAGGTAGTTCCCACCTTTTATCAATATACCTTTTTTAGAAGCTGAACCTATACCACTAAAAAATCCAAGTGGGATAGATATTACTAATGCACACGGACACGATATCACTAAAAATATCAATGCTCTATACAGCCATATACTAAAGTTTCCTACAAATAATGGTGGTACTATAGCTACTAATGTGGCAAATACTACTACACCTGGTGTATAATATTTTGCAAATTTTGTTATAAATTTTTCTGTTTCAGCTTTTTTATTACTAGCGTTTTCTACTAATTCTAATATTTTATTAACTGTAGAATCACCAAATGTTTTTTCTACTTCTATCTCTATTACACCATTTTTATTGATACTTCCACTCAATACACTATCTCCTACGCCTTTATCTTGAGGTAATGATTCTCCAGTCAATGCCGAAGTATCTAGTGTAGCATATCCAACTATGATAGTACCATCTAGAGGTATTTTCTCCCCTGGTTTAACAATGATAATATCTCCTATTTTTACACTTTCTGGTTTTACCTTTTTTAATATATCTCCTAACTTTATATTTGCAAAATCAGGTCTAATATCCATTAGATTTTCAATTGATTTCCTTGAGTTATTTACTGCTCTTCCTTGAAAATATTCTCCTATTTGATAAAATATCATTACAGCTACTGCCTCAGAGTATTCTCCTACAGCAAATGCACCTATTGTTGCTATTGTCATCAAGAAGTTCTCATCAAATAGATTACCTCTTTTTATATTCTTAATCGATTGAGTTACTACACTACCACCTGATATGATATATGCTACTATTAATATAGTTAATTTAATAGATAAATTATTAACTCCAAATGTTCCAAAGAAAAATAAAATTAGTGACAAAGCAATCATTATTTCTTCCTTATAACTTTTTTTCTTCACTTCTTCATCTTTTATTTTTTCTACATATTCTTCATTTATATCCTCTTCTACTTCTACTATTATAGTTCCAGATTCTATCTTATCAGATAAATTTCTAATCTCTAATAAGAAATCAACTCCATCTATTTCCTCTTCTAGCAACTCAATTTTCAAAGTTTTATTCATAAAATTAAGATTAGCAGTTTTTATATATTTAAGACCTTTTATAGCCTCTTCAACTTTACCTGCACAACCACCACAATGTAAATTTTCTACATTATATGTATACTTTGTTTTTACTTGTTCATTTGCTATCTCTTCAATTATCGTTCCTGGCTCTAGAGAATCAGCTATTTTATTAATCTCCTCTAACAGATCTTCTTTTCTATCGTTTAGTTGTAGATATAGTGTCCCCTTCATAAAATTTAAAATGGCACTTTCAACATAATCTAACTTTCCTATTCCGTTTTCTATCTTACTAGCACAACCACCACAGTGTAAGTTTTTTACCTTATAAATAACTTCATTATACAATTTTTTCACCCCTTATATGAATATCTACTCATATAATACTATCTATACATATGAATGTCAACTCATATATAAATTAGAGAGTTCGTTTATCTAGAAATTTTTATTTCGTAACACCTTCTATCTTTTCTAAAACTTCCTCAATTTTACTCTTCACCATACTTGCTGTAAAGGTTAATCCTCTTACACCTTGTGAATTCAAATATTCTTCCTTAGTTATTAGATATTTTTTCGTATGTTTTTCTGCACTTATTTCTATCCCTAATTCTAATTCTGGTGAGTAGAAATTAAATTCATATTTTCCTATCTTCTCAAATTTTTTGAATTTAATACCATTAAATTTATTATCTTTCAAATAATTCCACAATAGTTTTTCTTCTAATGTAAGACTATTTTTATCTTTTTTCTTAGATTTCCCAACTTTTTTCATATTTATTAATTCCATATTCATCTCCTAGTATTTTATATTAAAATAGGAGTGGTAAGCCACTCCTAATACATTATTTTCTAGTATCTTCTGCTAACCCTTTTAAGAAAGTTCTCAAAAATTTATCTAAACATTCCTTATAGTTTTTCGTTCCTTTTTTTCTAAATAATGCTGTTACGTCAGAGTTTGATATATATATATCTGCTTTTTCCCATACTCTTATCATATCCTCTGTTTTAAAGTTAAGTGCTATCTTTATTTTTTTTAATATTTGGTTATTAATATTATTTGAAGTCATAACTTCTGGTTTTTTAGGAGCTTGACCTGGTTTTGCTTCTTGTCGTCCTCTCTTTAAAATTATTACACCATCTAAAAATTCTCCTAATAATCTATTGTTACACTTTACAAATCCCTCTTCCTCATCTTTTTTAAGTAAGTTCTGTACCCCTTCCTTATCTATTGTTACACCAGATTCTTTAAATGCTTTAATCACCTGGTTATCACTCATATCTATTGCATATCTAAATCTTCTTATCACATCGTTGTTATTCATCTATTACCTCCTAATTATAAAGTTAACTCTAAAACTAATTTTACCATATAATTATAATATTTATAATATATTTTTTTATTATCTAAATAAAGGATTTTTTACTTTTTTCTCTAATATTCTAAATAGAAATATTAATTCTATAATATAAAATTTGAGGTGATCCTATGAAAAATAATAAAGATAAAAAAATACCAAAATTAGAAGATATTTTATATAACCAAAGTAATATTGAAAATAAAAATATTAAGTTAGATCTAAATTTAAAGTTAAAAGATGTAAGGCTTCTTACTAGATACTTAGAAGATGAGCTCATTCCAGGACTAGGAAACATGCTTGGCCAATTAGAAGAGGAAGAAATAAAGAATTTAGAAATTGATCGTGATAAAATAAGCTCTTTTTACTCTAATATTTACAATATATTCAATGAAATTGCAGAGATATCTTATCGAGGAATGGTGGAAAAAGAGAAGAAAATTATTGATAACTTAAAAAACGAAGGTATTCCCCTTGATGGTGTTCTCGAAATTCTTTCTAATGATGAGTTTGATAGACAGAGAATTTCTAATATTTTTGAAGCTGTAGATGAATTAGAATTTGAAAAAAATGAAGCGAAAATTATGAAAAAAAATCTTCCAGCTATTACTAAAAAAATTATTGAGCAGTTAGAACTCGATATTGCAAGTCTATATATGCCACTAGTTATTAAGATGGTCTCTTTTTTGAGTGATACTACTAGGTCTTTTCACAACCCTATTAATGAAGTTATATTTTCCGAGAGTGCCTTAGAGGAACTTCTAGATTTAGATCTTGATGCACTTGATATATTTTTAAGTAAATTGACAAAAGTAAAAGTGAAAATAGGAGATGTAGAAGGCTTTTTAATAGATGATTTTACAATCTATAATAATACATCTCTCATCGTCTATTATCCTATCTTTATTACCAATCCCCAGGAGTTCCAAGTTAATTATTCACCACTTAATATTAAAGAATTAGAAGTTAGTTTTGAGGCATAGAAAAAAGAGCTAAAACTTTAT
>JAGLEA010000081.1 GCA_023145315.1 Psychrilyobacter sp. | reverse complement strand
AAAAAGCTTTTAGATAATTTTGAATTGTTAGTATAAAAATAAAGAAAAAAGGAGTATTTATAGATGTTTAAAAAAATATTTGGATTTGGAAAGAAAAATAAAGAAGAATTAGAAAGAAAGGAATTAGAAGAGCAAAAGGTAAAAGAAGAGTTGGAAAGAAAGAAATTAGAAGAGATGAAGACAAAAGAAGAAGGTGAAAAACCAGGGAAAAAAGGTTTTTTTAAATCATTAAAAGATAAATTAATAAAAACTCGTGAAGGTTTATTTGGAAAAATGAAAACACTATTTTCTAGTAGAAGTATAATAGACGAGGATATGTATGAAGAATTAGAAGACTTGTTGATTCAGTCTGATATTGGAATGGATATGACATTAAAAATAGTAGGAGAATTAGAAAAGGAAGTGAAAAAGAGAGGAATCAAGGACCCTAGTTTAGTATATGACGTATTAAAAGATGTAATGGAAGGCTTCTTAATAAGTGAGGGAACAGAATTAGAAGTAAATAAGCCAGGAATGAACTTAGTGCTAGTAGTAGGAGTAAATGGTGTTGGGAAAACGACAACAATAGGTAAATTAGCTTCTAAATATATAAAAGAAGGGAAAAAAGTAGTCATTGGTGCTGGTGATACATTTAGAGCCGCTGCAATAGAGCAATTAGAAGAATGGGCAATTAGGTCTGGAGCAGAAATAATAAAGCATGAACAAGGAAGCGATCCAGGTGCAGTAGTGTTTGATACATTAAAAGCAGGAATAAATAGAGGTGCTGATATAGTAATAATAGATACAGCTGGAAGATTACATAATAAAAATAATTTAATGAAAGAATTAGAAAAAATAAACACTATTATAGATAAAAATATAGGTGGAGTAGATTATGAAAGTTTATTAGTAATTGATGGAACTACTGGACAAAATGGTTTAAATCAAGCGAAAGTATTTAATGAGGTGACTAAGCTAACAGGATTTATAGTAACAAAATTAGATGGAACGGCAAAAGGAGGGATAGTCTTTGCTATCTCAGAGGAGTTGAAAAAACCTATTAAATTTATTGGTGTAGGAGAGGGAATAGAGGACTTACGTGAATTTGACTCAAAAGAATACGTAGACGCTATATTTGAATAAAAGTAAATTCTAGAGGCATTATCTAAATTCGAACTATGTACATTTATAAGTAAAAATGTTAGTATATATTTAATTAAATAATTAGGAGGATGACTAATGGGAATCATTAATCAAATTAGAGAAAAGGCAAAGAAAGATCTTAAAACTATTGTTTTACCTGAATCAACAGACGAAAGAGTGTTATTAGCAGCAGCAGAACTTGTAAAAGAAGGATTAACTAAGGTAGTTTTAGTTGGAAATAAAGAGACAATAGATGCAGAAGCTAAGAAATTAGAAATTTCTTTAGAAGGGGTAGTAATAGCTGATCCTAATAATTTTGAAAAAATGGATGCTTATGTAGCTAAATTGGTAGAAAAAAGAGCTAAAAAAGGAATGACTACTGAACAAGCACATGCAAAATTAACTTCAGACGTTAACTTCTTTGGTGCAATGATGGTAGCTTTAGGAGATGCTGATGGAATGGTATCAGGATCAGACTCACCTACAGCAAAAGTTTTAGTAGCAGGATTCCAAGTAGTAGGAACAAAACCTGGAATGAAGACAGTTTCATCATCAATGATCATGGAATTAAAAAATAATACTGAAGAATTTGGTGAACTTCTAATTGTTGGTGACTGTGCAGTAATACCTGAACCAAATTCAGCTCAATTAGCTGATATTGCAATGGGTGCAGCAGAAACAGCTAGATTAGTAGCAGGAGTAGAACCAAAAGTAGCACTTATGACATTCTCAACAGCTGGATCAGCTAAACATGATTCGGTAGATGTAGTTATAGAAGCAGGAAAAATATTAGAAGAGAAAAAAGTAGACTTTGAATTTGAAGCAGAAATTCAAGCTGATGCAGCTTTAGTAGCAGCAGTAGGAGCAAAAAAAGCCCCTAATTCAAAAGTAGCAGGACATGCAAATGTATTAATATTCCCTAACTTAGCAGCAGGAAATATTGGATACAAATTGGTTCAAAGATTAGCAGGAGCAGAGGCATATGGACCATTATTACAAGGTTTAGCAGCTCCAATAAATGACTTATCAAGAGGTTGTTCTGTATCTGATATAGTAAACTTAGCAGCAATCACATCTGTACAAGCAAACTAATATATTAGGATTCTTTGTTCTTGCTTTTAGAGTATTAGAAAGGAGGACATAGAAATTAAAAAATCAATAACAAAATAATATAAAATCTTAGGAGGAATAAATTAATGAAAGTTTTAGTAATCAACTGTGGAAGTTCATCTTTAAAGTATCAATTAATCAACCCATCAACAGAGGAAGTATTTGCAATAGGTCTATGTGATAGAATAGGAATTCCAGGATCTAAGTTTGAATATGAAGTTCCAGCAACGGATTTTGAATTAGAAATAGAACAAGATTTACCAACTCACAAGGAAGCTTTAGAGTTAGTATTAAATACATTAACGGCAGAAGGTCATGGAGTAATAGGCGATATTCAAGAAGTAGATGCAATCGGACATAGATTAGTACATGGTGGAGAAGAATTCACAGAATCAGTATTATTAGATGCTAAAGTAATCGCAGGAGTAGAAGCAAATAATGATTTAGCACCACTACACAACCCAGCTAACTTATTAGGTGTAACAACTTGTATGGAGCTTATTCCTGGAAAACCAAATGTAGGAGTATTTGATACTGCATTCCACCAAACTATGCCAGCAAAAGCATTTATGTATCCATTACCATATGCTGATTATGCAGAATTAAAAGTAAGAAAATATGGGTTCCACGGAACTTCTCATAAATATGTTTCAGGATTAGCTAACGAATTATTAGGAAACCCTGAACATTCAAAAGTAATCGTATGTCATTTAGGAAATGGAGCTTCGATTTCTGCAGTTAAAGATGGAAAATCAGTAGATACTTCAATGGGATTAACTCCATTACAAGGTCTTATGATGGGAACAAGATGTGGAGATATCGATCCAGCAGCAGCATTATTTATTAAAGCTAAGAGAAACTTAACCGATAAAGAAATAGATACTAGAATGAATAAAGAATCTGGAATATTAGGAATTTTTGAAAAGTCATCTGATTGTAGAGACCTTGAAAATGCAGCTAATTCAGGAGATGAAAGAGCTCAATTAGCACTAGATATGATGACTTATAGAATTAGAGCATATATTGCATCTTATGCAGCAGCTATGGGTGGAGTAGACATGATCTGTTTCACAGGTGGAATTGGAGAAAATTCTGATTCTATTAGAGCTAAATCTGTAGAAGGATTAGAATTTATGGGTGTTGAATTAGATGCAGCTGTAAATGGAGTAAGAAAAAAAGGATCTGTTAAATTATCAACAGCGACTTCTAAAGTAGCAATATACAAGATTCAAACTAATGAGGAACTAGTAATTGCTAGAGATACATTTGAAATAGTTAAATAATTTTAGAGGGGCCTTCACTGGCCTCTTTTTCTATTAAAAATAGCCTATTTTTAACAATTAAAGAGTAGCATTGTAAGAAAATAGTTCAATAAATACAGATATAGAATTAGTAAAAAAAAGGCTATGAAACAATTGACAAAAGAGAGTAATAGGAGTAAAATTGTATGGAAAAGTATTCTAATTACTTAGCTAATTGAATATAATTAAATTTTCAGGAGGTAACATTAAATGGCTAAAACTATGCAGACTATGGACGGAAACCAAGCAGCAGCGTGGGTATCATATGCGTTTAC
>JAGLEA010000080.1 GCA_023145315.1 Psychrilyobacter sp. | reverse complement strand
TGCTCCTTTCTATCATTTAAAGCTCTATTTATAGTGGCAATATCAGAAAATTCAATATTTCCACCCATAGGAATTCCACTTGCAATTTTTGTAATTTTAACTCCAAAAGGTTTGATTAATTTCATAAGATACATAGCAGTAGTTTCCCCTTCTAAATCAGGATTTAGTGCTAATATTATCTCTGATATATCCTCACTAGCTACCCTTTGTAGAAGAGATTTTATATTTAGTTTATCTGGTGTAATTCCACTAAGTGGTGCTATTTTACCATTTAAAACATGATATTTTCCACTATATGACTTTGATTTTTCCAAAGCGATGATGTCTCTATTATCTTCTACAACGCAAATAATAGATGACTCTCTAGATTCAGAACTACAAATTTCACAGATTTCAGATTCACTGAGATTTCCACAAATAGTACATTTTTGAGTTTTTTCTTTAACTTCATAGATAGCTTTTACAAATTCATTAATTTCAGATTGATCCATCTCTAATATGTGGAAAGCTAGTCTAGAAGCAGATTTTTTACCTATTCCAGGGAATCTGTAAAAATAATCTGTTAATTTTTCTATACTTATTGTTGCCATTTTAATCACGTCCTAAATTAAAAAATGAAGGTAACCCTTCATTTTTATTATATTATTACTTAAGTGCTTCTGATTTTTGTTGAGCTATTAGTCTAAGGTCTTTAATGTTTTTATTAAGATCTCGTCTTTCTTTAGAAAATTCAGCAGTTTTAATGATATAATCATCAATTCTGTCTTCGTAGTCACCCTTCATTCCTTGGATAATATTTATAATTTCTTCAGTAGAAGTAGAAGCTAAGATATAAGTAGAAAGGTTATCTAATAATTCAACTCTCTTTCTATTATCTCTAACTCTCTTTTCAACCTCTAGAACTTCTCTTTTAATTTGATTCTTTCTTCTCATATTTCTGATAATTTCTAATGCTTTATCCATAATGTGTCCTCCTAAATAAATTTATTATAATAACATATTATATCATATTTCACTTAAAAGTATAAATAAAATATTTTATAATAAAGTTTACTCTATCTTAGATAAAAGGAATAAGATGACTAAAATGAGCTAATAAATTAAAAATCAAGATATATAATTACACGATACACAAAAAGTTATTTTAAATTGACACATTTTAAGTAACATAGTATAATAATTTAAGTTTAATAAAATATTTTGGAGGTTATAGATGTTTACATTTTTAGTATCGATAGTTTTGTTAGTGTTAGGGCACCTATTTTATGGTAAGTTTGTTGAGAAGGTATTTGGAATAGATCCAAAAGCTAAAACACCAGCAATTGAGTTAGAAGATGGTGTAGACTTTATACCGTTACCAGGTTGGAAAATTTTTATGATTCAATTTTTAAATATAGCAGGGCTAGGTCCGATATTTGGAGCAATAGCAGGAGCACTATTTGGACCAGTAGCATTTATATGGATCGTAATAGGATCAATATTTGCTGGTGGAGTACATGACTATATGTCTGGAATGTTATCATTAAGAAATGGTGGTAAATCAGTACCTGAACTAGTTGGTAAATATTTAGGGCAACCATATAGAATGGCAATGAGAGTAATATCTGTAATATTGTTGGTATTAGTAGGAGTAGTATTCG
>JAGLEA010000008.1 GCA_023145315.1 Psychrilyobacter sp. | reverse complement strand
TCTATCAGAATAAAGCCACAAAGTATCGATAATGCCGGGGGAGCATATTATGAAAAATTAAGAATATCAATGCAATCAAATAGTGCACCAGATGTTGCAATTTTTCATATAGATAAATTACCTTTATATAAATCAATGAACTTTTTAACAGAAATTAGTAAAGATGATTTAGCTTCGGCAAATATTAAAGAGAAAAACATTATTCCAAATGTTCTTGAAAAAACAATTTTTGAGGGTAAAAATTATGCAATCCCATTAGATACACATCAACTAGTTATGTGGTATAACAAAGATCTTATTTCTGATGCTGATGTTCCACGTACATACGAAGAAGCAATTCAAAAATCTAAAGATTTTAATAAAGATGGAAAATATTTATATGCAATTCCTAATAACCCATTTATTTTATCTAGAGTCTTTTATGCTGGAGTAATTCAAAATGGTGGGCAAGTTATCTCAGAGGATGGGATGGAAGCTACATATAATTCACCAGAAGGCGTAGAAGTTTTAGAAAAAATGGTTAAGTATGCACACAATAAAGATTTAAACCCTGCGCCAGGTGGAGATGTTCAAAATATGTTTAGACAAGGGAAAGTTGCAGTTATCAATGAAGGAATTTGGATGGCTACACAATTTAAAGATATGAATGTTGGAGTAATTTCAGGGGATCATTTCTTTGGAGACAAGAAAAAAGCTATGTGGGCAAGTTCACATACATTTGGAATTCCTGTGCAAAAAAACATTTCACCAGAAAAAAAAGCAGCAATATTAAAATTTATCTCTTATATAACAAAGAATTCAATAACGTGGGCAGCAGCAGGACAAATTCCAGCAAATATAACAGTTCAAGATACACCGGAATTTAAAGCAATGGATGCACAAAATAAAATTTCTAAAAGTATGGATTCATTTTCAGTAATGCCAAATGTTCCACAATTTTCAGAACTTTACTCTGCTATTGAAAGAAAAACAACAGAGGCGTATTTAAAAAAAATAACTGCAAAAGAAGCATTAGATCAAGCTGCAGAAGAGGGGAAAATTAAAGCAGAAAAGCTTTTAAATTTATTAAACAAGAAAAAATAGAAATATCTTTAAAATAAGGTTTTGTTTTTAAGAAATAAAACCTTATTTCATTGATTACTATAACTATCATAATTAAAAAAGGAGATAACTATGCAAAATAGGAATATAGCTGGATGGCTATTCATATCCCCATATATGATTTTTTTCATGATTTTTCTATTAATACCAACAATTTCAGGGGTAGCCTTGAGTTTTACAGACTATACAGGCTATAGTCTAGATAATCTAAGTTTTATTGGTTTGGAAAATTATAAAGTCATATTTAATCCTAGTACACTATATTTTAAAGAGTTCTGGGGAGCTGTACTAAGAACTATAGGATACGTCGTAATAAGTGTTCCACTTGTAGTGGGAATTCCACTTGTTCTGGCATCAATGATCAATGAACTATCAGAGAAAGCAGGAAATATATTTAGAGTAATATTTTATATCCCAACTTTATTTTCAGTTGCGGCAATAGGTTTATTAGGAGTATGGTTTTTTGAACAGCAGTACGGTTTAGTAAATTATTTCTTAGATGTTTTAGGTTTTGCTAAAATAGGTTGGGTAAATAATGAAATTTCAAGTTGGATTGCAATTCTATTATTAACGATTTGGTGGACGATTGGAGGAAACTTAATAATATTTTTAGCGTCTCTAAAAGAAATTCCAAAAGGACTTTATGAAGCTGCAGAAATTGATGGTGCAAATACACTACAAAAGTTTATATATATAACAATTCCAGGATTAAAAAATCAAATACTATTTACTGTTATTATGGCTATTATTGCCTCATTTAACTTATATGGTCAACCATCAATTTTAACTGGTGGAGGCCCTGGAAGAGCGACAACTACAGCAACTATGTATATAAGAGAAGTAGGTTTTGGAGCATCCGGAACTGCAGGGTTAGCAGCTGCAATGGCTATTATATTTGGAATGATAATCATGGTAGTATCGTATTTCCAGTTTAAACTACAAACTAAAGAGGATTAAGGTGGTTATAAATGAAAAAAAGTAATAAATTAGGTATAACAATAGTTTTGATAATCTTTGTATTAATTTGGATCCTGCCAATTCTATATGCAGTATCAACATCATTTAAAAGTGAATTAGCTGCTTTATCATGGCCAATAAAGTTAATCCCTGAAAAATTTACTCTAGAGGGGTACTTAACTCCTCTGAGAAATCCTTCTGCACCCGTACTTGTTTGGTTTTGGAATAGTTTTCTAATCGCTACCATTCATACAGTATTGGCTGTTTCATTTTTTACAATGGCAGGATATTCATTTGCAAGGTTAAAATTTAAGTTTAGGGATCAAATATTTGCAATTTTACTAGCTACAATGATGGTGCCTGGAATAATGAATTTAGTGCCTTTATATTTAGTAGTAAGAAACTTAGGTTTAGTAGATACTAAATGGGCAATGATTCTACCTGGATTATCAGGAATATTTAATGTTTTTTTAATGAGACAATTTTTTCTAAAAGTACCAAAAAGTTTAGAAGAATCAGCTATTATTGATGGTGCATCACCAATTCAAATATTCTTCAAAATAATGTTACCGTTAGTAAAACCGGGTCTATTAGTTGTTGCAATATTTTCGTTTATAGGAAATTGGAATGATTTCTTATGGCCATCAATTGTAACTAATGACGTCTATCAAAGAACACTACCAGTAGGATTAGCAATGATGAAAGGAAATTATGGTGGTCGTTTTAATATGCAATTAGCACTAGTAATTATTTCGTTTGTACCAGTTGTAATATTATTTTCTATTACACAAAAATATATAATGAGAGGATTATCTGGTAGTTCAGGTATAAAAGAATAAAAAAAAATAAGAGGTGAAAAATGTTTAGAAAAGAATACCCAAGGCCAAATTTTATAAGAAAAAATTGGTTGAATTTAAATGGAAAGTGGAATTTTTCTTTTGATGATAAAAAAGTTGGCTTAAGTGAAAAATGGTTTAATAAAAAAGAGTTAGAAAGAGAGATTGAAGTGCCGTTTTGTCATCAATCTGAGTTAAGTGGAATTGAGGAGACAAGGTTTCATGATGTAGTATGGTATCAGAGAGAAATTGAAATACCAAAAGAGTGGAAAGATCAGAGAATAAAATTAAATTTTGGTGCTGTTGATTATAAGTGTAAAATTTATGTTAATGGCGATCTTGTTGGTGAACATATCGGTGGGCATGTCAATTTTTCAGTAGATATTACAGACTCTTTACAAGGAAACAAAGAAAATATAGTTGTATATGTAGAGGATCCAGGAAAAGATGAGTTTATTCCAAGAGGCAAACAATTTTGGCTAGAAGATTCAGATTTAATTTGGTATACAAGAACCACTGGAATATGGCAAACAGTTTGGTTAGAGCCAGTATCAAAAACGTCAATTGATTATATTAGATTAACTCCTGATTTAGATACAGGACATGTTAATTTAGAAACTAAAATAATAGGAATAAAGCAAGACTTAACGTGTCAAGTTATAATTTCTTTTAAAGGTGAAGAAATTGTTAATGATTGTATTAAGGTAAAGAATGAAATTTTAGAAAGAAAATTTGATGTGTTTGAAAAAAAAGTATTCCGAACAAATTCTCATAGCGGTGGATGGTGCTGGTCACCGGAACATCCTAATTTATTTGATGTACAAATTATATTGTTAGAAAATAAAAAAGAATTAGATCATGTTGACACATATTTTGGTATGAGAAAGGTTCATATAGAAAACGGGACTTTCTTTTTAAATAATAAACCTTATTATCAAAAATTAGTACTTGATCAAGGATATTGGCCAAAAGGGTTGCTTACAGCTCCATCAGATGAAGATTTTGTTTTAGATATTAAGTTATCAAAAGAAATGGGATTTAATGGATGTAGAAAACATCAAAAAGTTGAAGATCCTAGATTTTTACATCATGCAAATAAAATGGGATTTATTGTATGGGGTGAAATGGCTAATGCTGCAGAGTATAATCATGAGTCAGTAGAAAGGTTAACTACTGAATGGAGTGAAATCGTAAAAAGAGATTACAATAATCCATCAATTCTAGCTTGGGTACCATTAAATGAATCTTGGGGAGTACCAAGAATAAAATTCAGTAAACAAGAACAAGCACATTCAATGGCAATGTATTATTTGACAAAATCACTAGATCAGACAAGATTAGTGATCTCAAATGATGGTTGGGAATTAACTAAAACTGACATTTGTGGAATACACAACTATAACCACGGAAACGGAAGTGAGAAAAATAAGTATGAATATTATAAAGAAACTCTAAAGACAAGAGAAAATATTTTAGCATCAAGACCAGCAGGGAAAAATGTATATGCTGATGGATACGAGCATGATAATAATACTCCAATTATGTTAACAGAATTTGGTGGAATTGCTTTTGATAAAAACCATCCTGCAGGTTGGGGATATAGTTCGGCAAATACATCAGAAGAATTTGTAGCTGATTATAAGAGAACAATAGATGCTGTCTATAATTCTGATATTATTAATGGTTATTGCTACACTCAATTAACAGATGTAGAACAGGAAGTTAATGGGTTACTAACTTATGATCGACAACCAAAATGTGATCTTAAACTAATAGAAGAGATCAACGGTAAAAATTTATTTGAAAAAGTTGTGAAATTTTAAGGACTTAAAAATAAAGATATTAGATCTAATAAACAAACTAATGTAAAAGCTAGGAAATTATTTAATTTCCTAGCTTTTTATAAAAAAGAGGTGATGACGTGAAATTTAATAAAATACACCATGTGGCCATAATATGCTCTGATTATAAAGTTTCAAAAGAGTTTTATACAAAAAAACTAGGATTTACAATAATAGAAGAAGTTTATAGAGAGGAACGAGATTCATATATGTTGCAATTAGAGGTAGGAGGGGCCTACCAAATTGAGCTCTTTAGCTTTCCGAAACCTCCCAAGAGATTAGGAACTCCAGAATCTAGAGAAGCTTGTGGATTAAGACATCTAGCTTTTGAAGTCGATAATGTTAAATCTACAAAATTAGAGTTAGAAAAAAAAGGTATTTCAGTAGAGCCTATAAAAAAATATAATGGTAAATTATATACTTTTTTTAAAGATCCAGATGATTTGCCAATAGAGATATATGAAAAATAAAAAAATGTTGACTTTTATGTAGAAAAGGCTTATTATACTACAATAGAAACTTAATTAACTTAGTTAATTAAGTTGAAGATGAAAGAGGGAGGAAAGATGAAAGAACAACTAATAAAAGATTTTAAAAATATATATGGTGACGGTGAAGTAAGAAGTTTTTTCGCACCTGGAAGGGTAAATCTTATAGGGGAACATACAGATTATAATGGTGGTAATGTATTTCCTTGTGCATTATCTTTTGGAACATATGGAGTTGTAAGGCCTAGAGAAGATAGTAAAGTAAGATTTTATTCGAAAAATTTTGAGAGCTTAGGAATTATAGAGGTAGATCTAAAGAGTAATATATATGATGAAAAAGATGGGTGGGCTAACTATCCAAAAGGTGTCATCAAAAAATTTGAAGAATCA
Organism: Psychrilyobacter sp.; assembly: GCA_023145315.1. GTDB lineage: Bacteria > Fusobacteriota > Fusobacteriia > Fusobacteriales > Fusobacteriaceae > Psychrilyobacter. The sequence continues at coordinate 13,415 of JAGLEA010000008.1, read as the reverse complement.
GGGAATGAGATAAAAAAAGGGTTTGACCTTCTAATATTTGGAAATATTCCTAATGGAGCAGGTTTATCATCATCAGCCTCAGTGGAGTTATTGATGTCAGTAATTTTAAAAGGTTTGTATAATTTTGATATCAGTATGGTTGATATGGTTAAATTATCTCAAAAAGCAGAAAATGAATTTGTAGGAGTCAATTGCGGGATAATGGATCAATTTGCTATTGGAATGGGGAAAAAAGACTGTGCAATATTATTAGATTGTAATACTTTGGAGTATAGATATGCACCAGTAGAGTTAGAGGACTCATCAATAGTTATTATCAATACTAACAAGAGAAGGGGACTGGCAGACTCAAAATATAATGAGAGAAGAACAGAGTGTGAAGATGGGTTAAAGGAACTACAAGTTAAATTAAAAATAAAATCATTGGGAGAGCTAACTAATGAGGAGTTTGAAGAAAATAAAAAACTTATTAGTAGTCAAGTAGTAAGAAAAAGAGTGAAACATGCAGTATATGAAAATCAACGAACACTCTTAGCTGTGGAAAAGTTAAATAACGGAGATATTAAAGGATTTGGAGAGTTGATGAATGAATCTCATGTATCTCTACGTGATGATTATGAGGTGACAGGAATAGAGCTAGATACAATGGTAGCATTAGCTTGGGAAGAAGCTGGAATCATAGGAGCTCGTATGACTGGAGCAGGGTTTGGTGGTTGTACAGTAAATATAGTAAAAAATGAGAATATAGATACTTTTATTGAAAATATAGGAATAAAATATAAAGAAAAAATAGGTGTAAAAGCAGATTTTTATATTGCCAAAATAGGTCATGGAGCTAGAGAATTAAGTTAATTAGGAGGGTGTATGAAAGTATTAGTTACAGGTGGAGCAGGATATATAGGTTCACATACAGTTGTAGAGCTACTAAACGACAATCACGAAGTTATCATTGTAGATAATTTTTCAAATAGTAATCCTGAAGTTTTAAATAGAATTAAAGAAATTACAAATAAAGAATTTAAATTTTATGAAGTTGACCTATTAGATGAAGAAAAATTTGAAAAAGTTTTCAAAGAAAATCAAATTGATGCAACTATTCACTTTGCAGGATATAAAGCTGTAGGAGAATCTGTAGAAAAGCCAATCTCTTACTATCACAATAACTTGACTTCTACATTTATCCTTTGTGATCTAATGAAGAAATATAGTGTAAAGAAATTAGTATTTAGTTCTTCTGCCACAGTTTATGGGATGAATAATAGTTCACCACTATTAGAAACTATGCCACTAAGTGCTACTAACCCATACGGTATGACTAAACTTATGATTGAACAAATATTAGGAGATCTTTATAAGTCTGATAATTCATGGGGAATTGCACTCCTTAGATACTTTAACCCTATCGGAGCTCACGAAAGTGGTAGAATAGGTGAGAACCCAAATGGTATCCCAAATAATTTAATGCCGTATATTACTCAAGTAGCAGTAAAAAAGAGAGAAAAATTAAGTATTTTTGGATCTGATTATGATACCCACGACGGAACAGGGGTAAGAGATTACATCCACGTGGTGGATCTAGCAAAAGGACACATAAAAGCACTTGAAAAATTTGAAAATGAAACAGGTGTAGAAGCGTTTAATCTAGGGACAGGAGATGGAATTAGTGTTTTAGACTTAGTTAATGCATTCAAAGGTATAAATAACGTAGATATCCCATATGAGCTCGTGAGTAGGAGAGCTGGTGATGTAGCTACATGTTATGCAGATTCATCAAAAGCATTAAAAGAGCTTAATTGGAAAACTGAAAAAAGTTTAGAAGATATGTGCCGTGATTCATGGAAATGGCAGTCAAATAATCCTAATGGATATTAATAGATATTGAATTAGAGGAGTGAATATGCAAATAAATAAATTTAAATTTGGAATACTGAAAACAGGGGAAGAAGTATTTAAATATACTCTTAAAAACAAAGACTTAGAAATTAGTATATTAAATTATGGTGGAATAATTACAGAAATAATTATGCCTGATAAAGATGGTAAAAATGAAAATATTGTATTAGGTTACGATAATATTCTAGATTATGAGGAGAAAGCGCCATACTTTGGAGCTATTACAGGTAGAGTAGCTGGAAGGATTGCTAAAGGAAAGTTCACATTAGAAGAAAAAGCATATAATTTAGCTATTAATAATGGTGAAAATAATCTTCATGGTGGTATAAAAGGCCTGGATAAAAGAATCTGGGATGTAGAACTTTTAGAGGATGGAATAGAGCTATCTTACATAAGTCCTCATATGGAAGAAGGATTTCCAGGAGAAGTGAAATTTAAAGTGAGGTATATCTTAAAAGGAACTACCTTAGAACTATTATATACAGGTATTCCTGATGAAAAGACTCTAATCAATTTAACTAACCACACATATTTCAATCTAAGTGGAAACTGTAAGGAGAGCATATTAAATCATAAATTATATATTGATGCAGATAAAGTTCCATACTTAGATACTGGATCTATTCCAACTGGTGAATTATTTATAGTAGAAGGTACACCATTTGATTTCAGAACTTCTAAAAACATAGGAAAAGATATAGGTGAGGATGACACTCAATTAAATCAGACAAAGGGGTATGATCACCCCTTTATTTTAAATAAGAATAAAGATGTAGAAGTAATATTAGATCATAAAGCTAGTGGAAGAGCTATAGAAATTCGTACAGATAGAGAGGCCGTGGTAGTCTATTCAGGAAACTATTTGGGAGATGATGAGGGCAAGTTATCTTGTGGTGTAGAAGCAAAACAGCACCTAGGGGTTTGTCTAGAAACACAAGAATTACCAAATAATATAAATATAGAAGAATTCAAATCATCTATATATGATTCTAAAAATTCATATGAGGCTAAAACAATATTTAGATTTAAAACTGTGGGGAAAGAGGTGAAGTAATGTTGAAGATAAATATAAATAATGAGATAGAACGACTCCTACAATATGGAGTACAGAAAAAGTTAATTGATAAACTCGATATAGCATTTACTAGAAATAGAATTTTAGAAGTTTTAGGGTTAAAAGAATTCAGCAAAGTAGAGGTAAAAGAAGAAGTTTTAGAATCTCCTACTGAAATTTTAGAATTAATATTAGATTGGGCATTGGAAAATGGTGAAATAGAGAAAAACACTGTAACTTATAGAGATCTATTTGATGCAAAAATTATGGGTTGTTTGATGGCTAGACCTTCAGAAATAATAAAAAAATTCAATGAAACTGCATTGGGAGAAGGGATAGAAGTAGCTACAAAAAATTATTATAAGATGTCTATGGATTCAAACTATATAAGAATGGATAGGATAGAAAAAAATAAACACTGGTACTCTCCTACAGAATATGGAGATTTAGAGATAACAATAAATTTGTCTAAACCAGAAAAAGACCCAATGGCAATAGCAGCAGCTAAGAATATGAAAAGCAGTAGCTATCCAAAGTGTTTCCTATGTAAGGAAAATGAAGGTTATAGTGGTAGAGTTAATCACCCAGCTAGACAAAATCATAGAATAATACCACTAACTTTAACTAATGAAAACTGGTTTTTACAATACTCACCTTATGTTTACTATAATGAGCACAGTATTATATTTTTAGGGGAGCACAAACCTATGAAAATTTCAAAAATTTCATTTGAAAGATTATTAGAATTTGTAGAAAAGTTCCCACACTACTTTATAGGCTCTAATGCTGATCTACCTATAGTAGGAGGTTCTATCCTATCTCACGATCATTTTCAAGGTGGTAATCACAAATTCGCCATGGAAAAAGCTGAAATAGAAGAAGAAATAACTTTTTCAAACTATCCTAATGTAGAAGGTGGAATAGTGAAATGGCCTATGTCGGTAATTAGATTACAGTCTAAAAATAGAGAGGAGTTAGTTAATTTAGGAGATGAAATATTAAAAAAATGGAGAAATTATAGTGATGAGTCATTAGAAATATTTGCATTTACAAAAGAGGAACCTCACAACACGGTAACTCCAATCGCTAGAAAAAGAGGGGATTTATTTGAATTAGATATCGTACTTCGTAATAATAGAACTTCAGAAGAACATCCATTAGGGATATTTCACCCTCATAGTGATGTTCATAATATAAAGAAAGAGAATATAGGACTTATAGAAGTAATGGGGTTAGCGGTCCTTCCAGGCCGTTTAAAAGAGGAATTAAAGTTATTGGGGAACGCATTATTAGAAGAAAACTACAAAGAGCTAGTAATGGCAGATCAGAGAATAGAAAAACATTTAGAATGGGGAGAAAAAATAATAATAAAATATAAAAATTTAGATCCTTCTAATATTGATAAAACAATAGAAATAGAGGTAGGAGAAGTTTTTTCTAAAGTTTTAGAAGACGCAGGGGTTTATAAAAGAGATGAAAAAGGAAAAAAAGGGTTTAAAAGGTTCTTAAATAAATTTTAGAAAAATAGATAATGCTTAGTGCATATATAGTTCCTCCTAATATCATCTTCAACTACACGTGTTAGAGAGATGTCACCTCTGATGAAGATTCCTTTCAAAATGTTTGTTTTAGTATAGATTAGTTTCATGTGACCACCTCGATTAAACGACGATTAAAGTTTCTTGTTGTTTTATAATCGAACGAAAAATAATATAACAGTAAGTCTATGACTTAGATTTCTTAAATTTTAATAAAATATAAAGAAAGAGTTGACACATTTTTTAAGTTATAGTACTATGAATGTAAGAAGTAACCTTACCTATTAGTGACCATCTTGATGTTTTGGGCCTAATGTCGTCGCCGGAGTTGGCGCTGTATATAATAGATCAGATAAGTCACGAGGGTACAACGAACCCCTACGGATACTGTATGTTATGTATAACTGACTACCACTTTTTGAACCAGGCGACCAAAACTATACAGAGGACTGTAGGTCAGGGAACTTAATTATTAAGATTTCATTTTGTGAAGTCTTTTTTTTTATATTTTTTTAACAACTCTATTAAAAATACTATTTATCTGATAATATTAAAGTATAAAATGTTCTTATGGGGTGAAATATGGAAATTATAATTATTACTGGAATGAGTGGTGCTGGGAAATCAACAGCATTAAATTTTTTCGAAGATCGTGGTTTCCTTACTATTAATAATATGCCAGATTTTTTGATTGAAAATATTGATTTCTCAAGTTATAAGAGAAGTTTAAAAAAAATGGTTATGGGATTAGATGTTCGATCTTTTGAAAATATTGATGATTTCTTTAAATTTATTGAAAAAATAAAAAACGAAGGAATCACAACCAAAATTTTATATTTAGACGCAAAAGATGAAATTATTTTAAATAGATATAACCTAACTAGAAGACACCATCCCCTAGAAGAAGGGAACTCAATAACAGAAAATATTAGCTTAGAAAGAACGAAAATTCAACGAATAAGAGAAATAGCTGATATACTCATAGACAGTAGTACATTAAAGCCAAAAGAATTAATTGATAAATTAAAGTCAAATTTTGAAAAAGATAAGATAAGAGATTTAGTATTCTCTATAACAACATTTGGATTTAAATATGGTGCTCCCACTGATCTAGATATGATGTTTGACGTAAGATGTTTACCTAACCCTTACTATATTGATAAACTTCGTGTTAGGAGTGGAAATGATCTAGAAGTGCAGGAATATGTAATGAATGGAAGTGTTAGTAAAGAATATTTGTGTAAAATAAAAGATATGCTAGATTTTTTACTTCCACAATTTATAAAAGAGGGAAAAACACTTCTAACTGTAGGCATAGGATGTAGTGGTGGGAAGCATAGATCGGTGACTATCGCTAAAAGATTATATGAACATATGGAAAAAAAAGAAAACATTAAAGTGACTCTTGATCACAAGGAAAAAGATAAATGGGCTCTTTAATCGAGGATCGTGACATTCCCGAACAACCTGGTGTATATCTAATGAAAAATAATGAAACTATTATTTATATTGGAAAAGCTAAAAATTTAAAAAAAAGAGTAACATCATATTTTAACAAGACTCACACTGATAAAAAAACTTTTGAACTAGTTAATAATATAAAAGATTTGGAATTTATAGTATGTAATAGTGAGCTAGATGCTTTGATATTAGAGAACAATCTAATAAAAAAATATACTCCTAAATACAATATATTGTTAAAAGATCAAAAAACATATCCATATATTAAAATATCAAATGAATTATATCCAAAAATAAGTATCGTCAGAAGAACAAAGAATATAGATATAAAAAATGGAAACTATTTTGGACCTTATCCTAACGGAAGTGGATTTTTATTAAAAACTATAATTAAAATATTTAAAATAAGAGACTGTAAAAAAGATATGAAAAAGATACATGCAAAACCTTGCTTAAAGTATCATATGAATCTGTGCTTAGCTCCTTGCACTTACAAGGATGTTCAAAATGAATATACAAAAAACATAGAGAAAGCTATAACTTTTTTAAAGGGTAACGGTGAATATTTAGTTGCAGAACTACAGAAAGATATGAAAAAATTAAGTGAATCTATGGAATTTGAAAGAGCAATTAGTTATAGAGAACAGATTATAGCTATTGAGAATGTACTTAAAACACAAATAACAGAGGTTTTAAAAGATATCGATGAAGATATCTTTGTATATAAAAAAGAGAATAAACTCTTGTTTTTAACCGTATTGAAAGTTCGTGAAGGTAAAATTATAGGTATTAACAACTATAATTTACAAATTTCTATCGAAAATGAAATTTTAGTTGAAACGTTTGTAAGATATTACTCTAATGAAAGAACTCCTAAAAACATAATTTTGGACAACGAACACATTGAAAAAAAAGATATTCTAACTGACTGGATTAGCAGTGTATTCGAAAAAAAAGTTAAATTATATTTCCCAAAATTTAAAAGTAGACGAAAAGAGCTCCTAGATATGGCTTATCTAAATCTAGAAGAGGAGATAAAAAGATATAATTTACAAAAAACAAATTTAGAAGCAGGGATGAAGTTATTATATGATACAATGGAGTTGCAACAATTTCCTAGGAAGATAGAGTGTTTTGATATCTCTAACATCTCTGGAAAGGATGCAGTAGGTGCTATGAGTGTTGCTGTAGAAGGCCGACTTTCAAAAAAACACTATAGAAAATATAAAATCAAAACAAAGGACACACCTGATGACTATCATATGATGAGGGAAGTTGTCAGTAGAAGATATTCTAAATTACCTGAAGTTGAGTTTCCAGATCTAATATTAATAGATGGTGGAATGGGGCAATTAAATGCTGTAGAGGGTGTTTTACTTGATTTAGGAAAGATACACTTAGTGGATATAATAAGTATTGCAAAACGAGAAGAAGAGGTGTTTAAAGCTGGAGAAAGTATTCCATATATTTTTGATAAGATGGATGAATCTCTTAAGATTCTTCAAAGGTTACGAGATGAAGCTCATAGATTTGGAATAACATTCCATAGAGCTTTACGTAAGAAAAGAGTTATCTCTAGTGAATTAGACTTGATTAAAGGGATAGGTCCTGTAAAGAGAAAAGAGCTTCTGAAAAAATTTAAATCAATAAAAAGAATGAAAGAAGCTGATTTAGATAGCTTAATGGAGATTGTTTCTATAAATATAGCAAAACAAATCAAACAAATTTAGATATAGGGGGAACAAGGATGAAGAAAATACTAATAATAGATGATGAGTTAAGTATTAGACTACTATTACGAGAAATTATAGAAGACATGGGAATAGTAGTATCAGAAGCAGAAACAGCAATAGTTGGACTACAAATATTAAAGAAGGAAAAATTTGATATGATAATTATGGATATTCAAATGCCACAAATGAATGGGCTCGAAGCTGTAAGGAAAATTAGACAATTTTCAGACACTCCTGTTTTTATAATATCAGCCTTCAGCCACTTAGAAGATGTTGTTGGAAATTTAGGTGTAAAAGTTGAAGGTTTTATTGAAAAACCTTTTGATATTGATGAACTTTCTAAAAAAATAGATGAACAAATAAATTAATTAGTAAAAGGGAGACATTGTGTACAGATATATAGTGATATTAATATTAACCTTAGGAGTTACTGGTTGCACAGGACTAGCCAAGATAAAGGAGCGACATCATATTGCTCCCTTTGAAAAAAACATAGAAAAAGGCAGTTACAATATAAAACTTTATAGTATTAACTACCCCCATGAATATAAGGAAAAATTGGTATTCTATGAAAAATTTGATATTCTCATGAAAAAAATGATACTCTACGGATCAACAGCTAATATAATGTACCCTGAAGAGCTTAAAAAAGATTTTTTCCAACTAAAAAAATCAGCACTATTACCTGAAGAATTAGTATTTTCAAAGGCATCTTCAGAACTCTCACAAAAAGATCGAGAAACTATAGATCATATAGTAAAAATAAAACTTGATAAAAAATTAGGAAACAGTCAATATTACTTGAATAAACAAGTTTATTTTTGGATGAAAGCAAACAATTCCTTAATAAACTTTGATAACCAAGAGATCTATAGTGAACTAGACAAGGAAAGATTAGTTGTTAAGATTGAAGATAAAAGAAAAAAGATGTTAGAGATAATGGAACAAGTAGATATTAATTCAATTTTGAAAATCGAAAACCCTTACTCAAAAAATGAAGATAGTTCTTGGCACGAAAAAGATGTCTATATAAACAACCTTACCTCTATTTCACCTGCACTTTTAAAGGATCTTAACTATATTTATTTAAACAATATAATCAGTAGTGATGTAAAAAAAATTGTTGGTGGCGAAATTGTATTTTCTTCTAATATCGTTGTTATTAAAAATAAGCTTTATAAAGGATATTTTGTTAAGAATAATAAATACATCTTTTTTACCGGGGGATCTATTCCCATAGACTATTATGAAGGGTATTCAATAAGAGTTGAAGTACAAAATGTAGAATTAAAAGATATTCTAACAGTAGATGAAAAATTACTTTTAGGAGATTTTATTAATTTTCGCAATTTAAAGAAAAGGGAGGAATTATAAATGGAGTATATTTTAATAGCTCTCCTTGTAGGAATCTTAACTGTACTCTTACTCAAAAAAATCGAAAGAAAAAATATATATGATATGCATATGTTGATTGAAAAAATAGGGAAAAGAGAGGAACATCCAGATTTAAATGATGAGCTAAGAGAATCTTATAATGAAACAGTAAAAGCTATAAAATTCCAAGACGCACAATTAAATAACTCAGTTAATGAACTGCAAGAATTTAAAGAGGAATTAAATATAACTTATGATACTTTATTAAAAAAATCTGCTCAACTTGAGTATTCAAACGAGGGGCTAGAGAGGGAAGTTGCTAATCTATCTAATATAAATGCTGTAGCACGAACCGTTTTATCAACTTTAGAATTAGATAAGATAATAGGTGTTATCTTAGATGCTTACTTTGTTCTTACAGGGGTAAAAAAAATAGCTGTATATCTATGGAATGATGGAGAATTAGAACTAAAAAAAGCAAAGGGAAAATTTATAAACAATGTAAACCTGCAAAACTTTAAAGATGATTCTGAAAAATATAAAAGAGATACATATAAAAAAATCTATTTACAAATTTCAGAAACAATCGAGAAGGTTAATACTGAGAAAATCATAATCACAGAACTTGTAGTTAAAGGAAAAGAGCTAGGAGTCATCTATATTATTGAAGATAAAGATAAGATAACTACTAGTGATCAAGGTACAATCTCTGCATTAGCGTTACAAGTTGCTATAGCTATTAATAACGCTTTAATATATTCAGAACTGATAATAAAAGAGCGATTAGATAGGGAATTAGAAGTTGCCGCTAATATCCAGTTACAACTATTACCACAGTCGCTAGGAGATATTCAGGGAGTAGAAGTTGCTCAATATTTTAAACCTGCAAAAGAAATAGGAGGAGATTACTATGATTACTCTATTTCAGATGAAAACAAGCTTTGGGTTACTATAGCAGATGTTAGTGGAAAAGGTGTGCCAGCAGCATTTTTAATGGGATTAATCAGATCTGTTATAAAAACTTTAGAATTTAAGGATTCATATCCACTTGATGTTTTAACAGACTTAAATGATATAATCTATCCTGATATTAGTGAAGATATGTTTGTTACTATATTTCACAGTCAATATGATTTCTTAACTAAAACATTATATTATTCAAATGCAGGGCATAACCCACTGATTTTATATAAAGCTAAAACAGGGGAAGTTCTTGAGGAAAATGTAAAAGGTGTTGCTATAGGATTCTTAGAAAATTATGAATACAGAATGGGAAAAATAAAATTAGATCCTGGAGATGTATTGTTATATTATACAGATGGATTGAATGAAGCTGAAAATGAGAGCAATGAACTCTATGGTATGGATAGACTAAAGAATGTTATTGCTGAAACTCATGATCTTGATGCCACAATAATAAAAGAAAGAATTTTATTATCCATTGATCAATTTGTAAAAGGAAAAGAACAAATTGATGACATTACTTTTGTTGTTGTAAAAATTAAAAATTAAAATAGATACCAAAAACCACCTCCTTGGGGTTTTTGGTATCTATCTTTTATTTTACTAAGCATATGTTTAATATAAGGAAGATAACGAAACCTTCTTTTCCTGCTTATTGACTAAATGTCTTTATTTTAGTATACTTTAATAGACAAATAATTTAGGAGTGATTTAAATGGATATTAACTGGATTGATTGGTTTGGCTACGCTGCTTCATTGGTCATCTTAGTATCATTGACAATGACCTCTATAATAAAATTAAGATGGATAAATTTTGTAGGCTGTATATTATTTGCAATGTTTGGGTTATTGATAAAATCATATCCTACAGCAATTATGAATATTGGAATATCTTTTATTAATATCTTTTATTTATATAACATCTATAAAACAAAAGAGGAATTCAAATTAATAGAAGCAGATACGAGCTCACCATATTTTAAGCACTTTATTGAAGTTAATAAAAAAGATATTGAAAAACAAATAAATGAAGTTGAATTACAAAAGCAAAATAAAGGATTATATATGTTAAGAAACAATAATATAGCAGGAATCTTATTGGGAGAAAAAAACGAAGAGGGAACTTTTTTCATAAAAGTAGATTTTGTTACCTCTCAATACAGAGATTATAAATTAGGTAATTACTTCTACAATGAACACACTGAATATTTAGAGAGTAATGGTATAAATAAATTAATAACTATTGCTACTGAACAATCACACAAAGTATATCTAAAGAAAGTTGGATTTAGAGAGATAGAAGAAAATAAATTTATGAAAGAATACAATTAGGAGGAAATTAATGTATAAGCAAGTTATGGATACAGTTAAATTTTTAGAGAAAAAAGTAAATAATAGACCAAAAATAGCTATAATTTTAGGTTCTGGACTAGCTAATATGGTTGATTTCATAGAGGATAAAATCGAAATTGAATATAAAGATATTCCTAACTTTCCAGTATCAACAGTTGCTGGGCATGATGGGAAATTAGTGTTTGGTAAGATTGGAAATGTAGAAGTCGTTGCTATGAAGGGAAGATTTCATTTTTATGAAGGATACGACATGAAAAAAGTTACTTACCCTATCTATGTAATGAAACAATTTGGAATAGAAAAAGTAATAGTAAGTAATGCAGCTGGTGGAAGTAATGATACTTTTGTTCCTGGAACTTTGATGCTAATTACAGATCACATCAATGCATTCGGAACTAATCCATTAATAGGTCCTAACGATGATAGATTTGGGCCAAGATTTCCCGACATGACAGAGGTATATAAAATCTATCTTAGAGATTTAGCAAAGGAAGTTGCTGATGATATAGGTATAGAGTATAGAGAAGGGATTTATTTAGGAAATACAGGACCAACATATGAAACTGGTGCAGAGGTAAGAGCATTTACTAGGATGGGAGCCGATGCTGTAGGGATGTCTACTGTCCCTGAAACAACTATTGCTAACTATTTAGGAATGGATGTATTAGGAATCTCTTGTATCACAAATATGGCAACTGGAATAGCTAAAAAAGCTCATTCCCATGCTGATGTTGTAGAAGTAGCTAAAAAAGCTGGAGATAACTTTTGTAACTGGGTAGTAAATATAGTTAAAAAAATAGGATAAAAGAAATATAAATACATAAAAGTTTAGGAGGCAAGATGTCTGATAAGAATTTGACTGATGAGTGCAAAAAAGATATTCCAAAATATGAAAAAAATTACATTTTAGAAATGAAAAATATGAGAAAAACATTTTTAGGTGGTAAAGTTGTTGCAAATGATAATATTAACTTAAATATTATCAAAGGTGAAAAACATGCAATAGTAGGAGAAAATGGAGCGGGAAAATCTACGCTAATGAAAATTTTAAATGGGTTATATTCTCCTACATCTGGAACTATCGCGTTAAATGGACAACTTGCCAGTATTGATGGTCCTGGAACTGCTGCTAAATTAGGTATTGGAATGGTATATCAACATTTTATGCTAGTTCCGACTCTAACAGTTGCAGAAAATATGATTTTAGGAGTAGAACCTACTAAAGGAATGAACTTAGATATTAAAAAAGCTCGTGAAGATGTGAGAAAAGTTTCTGAAAAATATGGTTTAGCCATAGATCCAGATGCCATTATTTCAGATCTTTCTGTTGGAATTCAACAAAGAGTCGAGATATTAAAAATATTATTCAAAGGTGCTGATCTTCTAATATTTGATGAACCTACAGCAGTATTAATACCTCAAGAAGTTAAAGAACTATATAAAATTATGGATAATTTAATTGAAGAGGGGAAAACAATAATTTTTATCTCTCATAAATTACAAGAAGTTTTAGATATATCAGATAATATCACTGTCATCAGAAGGGGTAAGGATGTAGCTAACTTTGAAACTAAAGATGCTACTAAGCAAAGTATTGCTAATGCAATGGTTGGAAGACCAGTATTATTTACAACTGAAAAACCTGACGTAGTAATTGGTGAAACAATAGTAAAGATTAAGGACTTAAATGTAAAAAACAATAAGGGATTAATTGCTGTTAAAAATGTAAATTTAGAAATAAGAAAAGGTGAAGTATTGGGAGTAGCTGGTGTAGAAGGTTCTGGTCAATCAGAGTTGGTTGAAGCTATTACTGGTCTTAGGAAAATAGAATCTGGAACTTTTAGTTTAAATGATGAGATAATTTCAGGAAAAAGCCCTAGACACATTACACTTGCAGGTCTTGCTCACATACCAGAAGATAGACATGCTAGAGCAGCAGTATCAGAATTTTCTATTAGAGATACATTTGCATTTGGAGTACATAGAGAAAAATATGCTAAAAATAAGATCTTACTTAATTTTTCTAAATTAGAAGATGAATCAAA
>JAGLEA010000079.1 GCA_023145315.1 Psychrilyobacter sp. | reverse complement strand
ATAGTTTCCAGTACTTTTTTCATAATAAGATGGCCCTAACACCATTCCTTGAGTTAATAACTTTTTAAATGGTTCATTAGTTGATAATAACCCCATATCCCTCAACGCTTTATGGAAAAATCTAGAATATAAAAGATGCATTACAGCATGCTCTACTCCACCAATATATTGATCTACTGGTGACCACATATCAGCTATTTCTTTATCTATTGGCATATTTGAGTTTTTAGGATCACAATATCTTAAATAGTACCAAGATGAATCCACAAAAGTGTCCATAGTATCTGTTTCTCTAGTAGCTTCTCCACCACATTTTGGACAAGTAGCATCTTTAAACTCTTTAGAAGTTTCTAATGGATTACCCTTACCACTAAACTCTATATCCATAGGTAGTTTTACAGGTAAATTCTCATCTTTTTCCATGACTATTCCACACTTATCACAATAGATAGCCGGAATAGGAGTCCCCCAATATCTCTGTCTTGAAATTCCCCAATCTTTCAATCTATATTTTACCGTTCTCTCACCAAATCCTAATTCTTCTACTCTTTCTGCAACTTTAACTATCGCCTCCTTAGAAGATATTCCGTCAAATTTAGATGAGTTTGTCATAATTCCCTTTCCTACAAAAGCATCTTTCATTTGATCAGCTTCTATATTTATCTCTTCTTTGGTTTTTTTATCTATTGGGTTTATCACCACTTTCATGGGTAGGTCATATTTCTTTGCAAACGCAAAATCACGATCATCATGAGCCGGTACAGCCATTACAGCACCAGTTCCATAGTTCATTAAAACATAATCCGCAATCCATAACTCCACTTTATCTCCAGTCATAGGATTAGTTACGTACCTACCTGTAAATACTCCATTTTTCTCTTTTCCTTCAGCTGTTCTTGTTATGATATCTTCATTTTTCATCTCTTCTACTTTAGTTTTTATAGATGGATTCTCTATTAAAACATCTGAAACCATTGGATGTTCTGGAGCTATTACACAATATGTTACTCCATATATAGTATCTATTCTCGTAGTAAACATAGGTAATTTTTCACCCGTTTTTTCTACATCAAATATTATTTCTGTTCCAAAAGATTTTCCTATCCAGTTTTTTTGCATAGTAATTACTTTTTCAGGCCAACCAGCTTTTATCTCTTGGTGCCCTTTTAATAATTCATCTGCATATTTAGTTATCTTAAAAAACCATTGTGTTAAATCTTTTTGAATCACATCTGTATCACCATGACGCCAACATCTACCGTCTTCTACCTGTTCGTTAGCTAGTACAGTATCACACTTTGGACACCAATTTACTGTAGATTTTTTTCTATATACCAAATCATTTTCGTACATTTTTTTGAAAATCCATTGATTCCATTTGTAATAATCAGGCTTATATGAAGCTATCTCTCTATCCCAATCATATGACAACCCCAACATTTTCAATTGCCCTTTCATATATTCTATATTTTTAACTGTCCATTCAGCTGGATGTGCACCATTTTGAATAGCTGCATTTTCTGCTGGAAGTCCAAACGAATCCCATCCCATAGGGTGTAAGACGTTAAATCCTTTCATTTTTTTATATCTAGCTATTACATCACCTATAGTGTAGTTTCTTACGTGCCCCATATGTAGTTTACCAGAAGGAAACGGCAACATCTCTAATACATAGTAATTTTCTTTTCCCTCTACTTTGTTTTTAGTTTCAAATATCTTGCTTTCTGCCCACACTTTTTGTAAATCTTTTTCTATTTCGTTAAATGTATATTCTCTCATCTACTGCTCGACACTCCTTTCTCTTATATTTTAATCTATACCACAAAGGATTAAGGTAGGTTTTAACCTAACTTAATCCCTTATATGTAGATAACCACATTTCGCTTTTTCTCTTTATCCTTTGAATAGCATTATCAACAGCTTTTACCTTTTCATCCATTATTTCCGCTATCTCTTTATACGAATAACCTTTTACCATATATCTAAAAACAGTTGTTTCTAGTGGGCTTAGTTTTTTCTCTAAATAGTCACGTAATCCATGTGTTTGTTCCTTGGATAAAGTTAGCTCTTCAGGGTTATACGTTTGATATGATTTTAAGCCTCTTAAATATTCCCTTTCTCTATTCGTTTCTTTATTTTCATTTTCAATACCTATCGATGTATTTAGTGCTTTATTTTTATTTGAATTAGCTTTTTTTATCGCAGTTATTATCTGCCTTTTAACACATATTGTTGCAAAAGTTTTAAATGATGCAGCTTTATCAGTATCATAAGCTCTGATTGCTTTTAATAACCCAATCATTCCTTCCTGAATAAGGTCGTCTCTCTCAGCTCCTAATAAAAAATAGTTCTTTGCATTCATCCTTACAAAACCTTTATAATTTTCAACGACCATTCCGACAGCCTCTTGATCTCCACCTTTGGCTTCCAATAAGATTTCTTCCGTAACTTCAAACCTTGCTCTATTCATCAAATTTTCACCCCCCGTTAAAATTTTATGTGTTTTTTGATATTTCTGATAAAAGAACTCCTCCAGCAACAGATACATTTAATGAGTTTATCTTTCCTTTCATAGGTATCTTTATCAAAACATCACAATGTTCTTTTACTTTTTTCCTAATTCCAAACCCTTCACTTCCTAAAACTAATGCAGTTTTATTTGGATATTTCTCTTCATGATAGTATTTTTTAGCACTACCTTCAGCACCGTATATCCAGAAATCATATTTCTTTAATTCATCAATAGCTTCAGATATGTTTTTTACTTTTATTATATCCACATATTCTATTGCTCCTGTAGAAGTTTTTACTACTGTTTCATTAATTTTTACTGAGTTTCTTTCTGGAATAATAATTCCTTTTACACCAAATATTTCTGCACTTCTAATTAAAGCGCCAAAATTTCTTGGATCTTGAACTCCGTCTAGAATAAGTATTGTAGACTTTTCTTCTTTAACTGCTTTTTCTAAAAATTCTTTAAAAGTTACATAGTAATCATAATCACTTATATAAGCAACAACACCTTGAGAATTTTCTATTTTCTTCTTAGTTGTTTTTACAACTATATTTTTTTTACTAGCTTTAGTTTTTAGTTTTACAACTTGCTCTGGTCTAACACCTGAAAAAATTTCTATATGTTCAATATTCATATTTGATTCTATAGCTTCGTTTACAGCATTAATACCTATTATCATTTCCATTTTTTTACATCTCCACCTTAATTCTTTCTATATCTGCTCCTATACCTCGCAGCTTCTTTTCGATCTCTTCGTACCCTCTATCTACATGATATATTCTCGTCACTGTAGTTTCACCTTTTACTTTTAATGCTGCCATTACTAGTGCGGCACCTGCTCGTAAATCACTTGCCATTACTTCGGTAGAACTGTACTCTTCTACACCTTTTATTATTGCCGTATGGTCATCAATGTGAATATTTGCTCCCATTCTATTTAATTCTGGAACTAACATAAATCTATTTTCAAATATAGTTTCTTTTATTTCACTTGTACCTTCCACTAAAGACAATAAAGCCATTGTTTGAGCTTGTAAATCTGTAGCAAATCCTGGATGAGGAGCTGTTTTTATAGCTACAGGTTTCAGATCTTTTAATTGACACTCTATAGTTGCAATTCCATCATTAAATTCAATTTTTATTCCCATCTCTTCTAATTTTGATATAAAACTAGCAATATGGTCTCTAGTTGCTCCCTTAACTTTTATTGCCCCATTAAACATTGCTGATAAGACGATATAAGTTCCAGCTTCTATTCTATCTGGCATTATAGAGTATTCTACAGCTGTTAGTTTTTCGACACCTGTAATCACTAATTTTCCACTACCGATACCTTCTATCTTTGCTCCCATAGCCACTAAATAAAAACATAAATCATCGATTTCGGGTTCTCTAGCAACATTTTCTAATGTTGTTACACCTTCTGCTTTCACTGCTGCCATTATTATATTTTCGGTCGCTCCTACACTAGGAAAATCTAAAATTATGTTTCCACCAACTAATTTTTCTGCCTTTACTTCTACATATCCATGAGTTATTTCAACTTTTGCTCCTAATCCTTCAAATCCTTTTAAATGTAAATCTACTGGTCTAGATCCTATTGCACATCCTCCTGGTAGCGACACTTTTGCTTCTTTCGAGTGTGCCAACATTGGTCCCATTACCAAAAATGAAGCTCTCATTTTTTTTACAAGATCATATTCTGCGACTAAATTTGTAATTCCATTATTTACTATTTTATAACTATTTGGTCCTATTTTTTCAGTTTCCATTCCTAAACTTTCAAGTAATTTCATTAAAGTAACTATATCTCTTAAGTTAGGTACATTATGCAAAATATGAGTTCCTTTTTCAATTAAAGTTGCTGTGATTATCGGAAGTGCTGCATTTTTTGCTCCACTAACTTCTAATGTTCCTTTTAATTCTTTTCCACCTTTTATTTTAAATGCTCCAACCATAATTTTACTTTCCTCCCATTTTTTTTCTATCTTTACACACAGGACAGTTTACTCCTAGTAGTTTATCTAGTATTGTTAATCTTTTAAATTTCTCTATATAATCGGGAAGTTTATCTTCTACCTTTAAATGACATTTATTACATACGTGTTTACCCTGATTTTTAGAGTATTCAGGTCCTAACCCTACATCTAAAAAATCTTGATTCATATCTCTTATAACTAGCTCTTCATCTTCATTATCTAAAGATTCATCGGTTACTACGACTAATCCTATATCTCCTAAATAACTTAATCCATCTATAATTTCGTATCTAAAATTCTTTCTCTCAGCTTCTTTTATATAAGGCTTTAAAAAAGTTAGTCCTATATCTCTTCTCATCTTTAAATATTTAGCCTTGGGGTTATCCATCGCTGCTATTATTTCAGGGTATAAGTCGCCTTCTAATAATTGATCAACTTTTAAAGCTACTATTATACGTTCTCTATATTCACCTAAATAATATTTTTTTTGATTCTGAATACTATAAATGTGGTTCATCTTCTTTTCTTTTTCATCAATCAAGCCTAAATTGCTTTTTAAATCCACGATTATCACCCTTTTATTTTATCTTAATATGAATTATACCATAATTCTATTTTTTTTCAATTAAAATACAAAATTTAACTCTATTAACTCTATTCTAATTATTATCTTTGAACTTTAAATTCTAGAAATTTTTTTATTTATATTTTAATTTATTTTCTTTATAACATTTTTTATCTACCTTATGAAAAAGTTATTCCTAAATCTTCTATTTTGATGTATAATTTACTAAATAACAATATTTGGAGGAGCTATGAAAAAACTATTCATTTTTTTTATTCTATTAATAAGTATTACTTCTTACTCTATGGATATATCAGTTAGGTCAATTAATGATCTTCCACTAAAAGAAGTTTTAATAAAGGTAAATAACGAAATAAAAATTTCTGACAATTCAGGAAACGCTACTTTTGATATCCCGACCAACGACAACATTATAAATATTATTTTGTCTAAAGAAGGATACAAAGAAGAAATTGTAACTATAAAAAATCAAAAGATTTCATCTCAAATGACTTTTATTTTAAAGAAAATTAAAAGATCTAAAATAATTTTTGACTTCCCTATTTCTGATGGTGTCATAGAATATCGTGAGATTGGTGCACAAAAATATACTAAAGTTCCATACTTTGGTAAGTCGAA
This sequence comes from Psychrilyobacter sp., assembly GCA_023145315.1. GTDB lineage: Bacteria > Fusobacteriota > Fusobacteriia > Fusobacteriales > Fusobacteriaceae > Psychrilyobacter. Next base: position 5,504 of record JAGLEA010000079.1, on the reverse strand, counting down.
AAGTATAGATTTTTATTTTGGTAATTATGATTTTTTATTCTCTTCAAAAAACACTAGCGATATAAAAAGAAATATTTTTGTTAATCAAACCCAGAAAAGATATTATATTGACTCAAAAATAAAAGAAAATAAATTCTTTATACTAGGAAATATTTCAAAAAAACAAGAAATAAATTTTTATGATAAGAGTATAAAAAAAGTTACTTCTCCTGAAGATTTAAAACTTACAATTTTAAAAAATGGAAAAATAGTTAAAAAAATCGTTTTAAATGACACCTTTACACCTGTTATTTTAGAAAGCGGAACTTTTGATTTCATGGTAAATGGTAAATTTTATGATAATACATATTTTCGGGGTCTTTTATTAAATTCTTCTACAAATAAAAATATCGTAATTTCGTTACCTTCTGTCGCTACAAACATTCGTGGAGTAATCAAAAATAATAATCAATTCATCGGTGGAGTCACACTTGCTTTTACTGATGTAAATAATAAAGTTTATAATACTAATAGTGATTTTGTAGGAAGCTTTTCCATTGATCTACCACCACAAAAATACAAGATAACTATTAAAAAACCAGGATTTACTCTTAATAAAAAGCAAGATTTAATCTATGATTTTTCAATCGCTAAAAATAGATACAATCTTAATTTACTTGCTACAGAATTACCTAGTAGTATCGATGGAATAGTATACGATAATATGAAAAAGCCTCTACCTGATGCCTTAATTTCATTAAAAAGTGGTGATATAGTCATAAAACTTAAAAGTAATAAATTTGGTGAATTTTCCGTTCCTATACTTCCTGGAATGATATTTATAAAAGTTGAAAAAGATGGATATAAATCTGTAGGAATAGTTAGAAAGTTAGAGCGTTTTTCTACTCTTTCAGGTCTAAATGTTACTTTATCACCCTATTTAGCAAATATATCTGGTATTATCTCTAATGACTTTTTTTCATTAAAAAAAACACCTTTAAAACTTAGAGATACAAAAGGAAATGTAGTCGCTAATACACTATCTAATTCAATTGGATATTATGAATTTTCAGATATAAAAACTAATGAAAACTATTTTATTTCGGTAGGAGTTCAGTCTTATAAACACTATTTTTCTAGTCATTTTTACTTAGACAGAGAAGATATTCTTAATAAGAATATCATTTTGAAAAATAGAAAAGTTAGAGTTTATTTAGAGGTTGTCGATTATTTAGGAGCTCCATTTAAAAATAAAAAAATAAGTATTAACAAAACTATTTACTCTACAGATTCTAATGGGTTTTTATTATTAGAACTTCCAGAGCATACCAAAACTATTATAGTTCGTGGTGTAGAATATACTTTTTACAAAAAAATTGATCTGACCTCTATCTATGAAGACCCTTATCAATTAATTCTTAAAATAAAGTAAAAGAGCAAAATTGACCTTGATCAATTCTGCTCTTTTACTTTAATCTTCCTCTATTTCCATATTAGCAATACCGTTTAATTTTAAATTTGCAAACACTTTATTTTTATCTCCAAATTTTAATTTATAATAACCTGCTGCAGCTATCATACCTGCGTTGTCAGTACACATGATCATAGATGGATAAAAAACTTCTATTCCCTCTAATTTCCCTCTTTCTAACAATTCCTTTCTTAGGAGTGAATTCGCTGCTACCCCACCTGCTATTACTATATTTTTAACCTTTTTTTCCTTTGCCGCTACCAATGTTTTTTTACACAATATATCTACTACTCTAGTTTGAAAGCTTGCTGCAATATCAGCAGGATTATATTCCTCTTGCTTCATATTCATTTTATTTACATAATTTATCACTGAAGTTTTAACTCCAGAGAAACTAAAGTCGTACCCTCCTACTCTTGGCTCTGGCATAGGGATATTATTTGAATCACCTTCATAAGCTAGTTTGTCTATTATAGGACCACCTGGGTACCCTAATCCCATTACTCTCGCTACTTTGTCATACGATTCTCCTACAGCATCATCTAGTGTACCACCGAGATTTGTAAATTTATGATTTTCATCTAAATAAATTATGTTTGTATGCCCACCTGATACCACTAAAGCTATAAGTGGCAATTCTACTTTATGTTCTAAGAAATTAGCATATATATGTCCTTTTATGTGATGGACTGGAATAATCGGTATATCCCTACCATAGGATATTCCCTTAGCAAATGAAATCCCTACCAAAAGAGCCCCTATAAGACCGGGAGCATAGGTCACCGCTATATAATCTATATCATCTAAAGTTATCCCTGCTTCTTTTAAGCTAATCTCCATTATTGTTGCTATATTCTTTATATGGTGTCTCGAAGCTATTTCAGGAACAACTCCTCCGTATTCTTTATGTATATCAATTTGTGATGATATATGATTTGAAAGCATCTCTTTTCCATCTTTTAAAACCGATATTGACGTTTCATCACATGATGTTTCTATTCCTAAAATAATCATAATTCTCTCCTTTTTTATACCAAAGAAATTCCTATCTCTCTCATAATTTTTTGAATTTCATGTTTTTCTATTTTTTTCACTAAAATCTCATCTACTTTTTTCTGAAAATATATATGTCTTGTATTTTTTTCTTCGTAAAAAATTAGCTCTGACCCTATTTTTATTCTTGGATTTTCTGCTTCTCTAATATATATATAACTATTTTGATTTTTATTCATTTGTGAACCTGCGTGGAGAGTTCCTCTAGCTTTTCCATATACAAATATACTTTTCTTACACTTCACATAAGATCCTGGATTTAAAGATCCCATAATAACTAAGTTTGTTTCACAATTTATTTTTTCTCCAGATCTCAAATTACCATAATGAATTTTGTATTTTGCTTCTACTTTTTTTTCAACTGTTTTTTCATTTATATTATCGAATGATTTTAAATGTATTATTTCTTCTATTATCTCTTCTAATTCTAAAATTTGATCCCTATCTAAATTAGAGTTTGAAATTCTATAGTATTTTACAGTTTTTAATAATCTATAGTTTTTGATTATTACACCCTTTAATTGAGTTTTAATCACTTCAAAAATTATAGTTGATGGAATGTTAATACCTACTATAACTCCTGACATATTAAGTTTTATTTTCTCCATTCCACACCTCTTTTTTAATATAATTATTCACTTTATATCTTATAACCTACGATTGGATTTGTCAACCATAGTTTATCATAAAAATAAAAGTATCTCTTCTAATTAGAAGAGATACTTTTATTTTTATAGGAATCCTTTGAATTCTTTCATTACTAATCTTGAGTTAATTTGTTGTACAGTATCTAAAGCTACTCCAACAACAATTATTATTCCTGTTCCACCAAAGAACACTGGTAACCCTGCTGCTGTAAATAAAAATGCTGGTAACACTGCGATAGCTGCTAAAAATACTGCTCCACCCCAAGTTATTTTTGTAATTACTTTTTCTAAATACTCTACTGTTTCTATTCCAGGTCTAACTCCAGGAATTGTTCCTCCACCTTGCTTTAAGTTATCTGCTATCTTCTCAGGATCAAACATCATAGCTGTATAGAAGAATGAGAAGAAAATTACTAATAATGCATATAAAATTAAGTATACTGGATGATTTCTTGCTAATAAATTATTAAGTAAGATATACCCAGGCATTGTAGAAGGTAACGAACTTACCAATAGTGAAGGTATCATCATTATTACAGATGCAAAAATTACTGGCATTACTCCTGCAGAGTTTAGCTTAACTGGTAAGAAACTACTGTTTGCAGCATTCCCTTTACCTTGGAATCCTCTTCCTACATAGTGAATTGGTATTCTTCTTTGAGCTAATTGGAATACTACTATTCCAGCTACTGTTAATAATGCTGCTACTGCTACTACTATTAATACTGGTATTAAAAATTTACTACCTTGCATTGTTTGAATTGTTTGGATTGTTCCTGATGGCATTCTAGCAATTACGTTTAAAAAGATAATTAATGATATTCCATTACCTATTCCTTTTAGTGAAATTTGCTCTCCTAACCACATAAGGAAAACTGTACCTGCTGTAACAGTTATTACAGTAGTCGTAACAAACATAAATCCTGGAGTAATAACAAGTCCCATAGATTGTAACCACATAGTTACACCAAATGCTTGGATTAAACCAATTACTATAGTTAAATATCTAGTCCATTGCGTCATCTTACTTTTTCCAGATTCTCCTTCTTTTTGAATTTCATCTAGCTTTGGTATGATTATAGCTAATAAACTCATTACGATAGAGGCGTTGATGTATGGCATTACCCCTAAAGCAAATATTGATACTCTCTGGAAGGCTCCTCCAGAAAACATATTAATAAACCCTAACACACTGTTGTTGTTTACCATTGATGCTAATCTTTCTAAATCTACCCCTGGAACAGGTATTAGTGTACCTATCCTAGCTACCAAGAACATTAAAAGAGTATATATTATTCTCTTCTTTAAGTCTGGTGTGTTCATAACTGCTTCTAGTTTTGCAGTAAATTGTTCATATAACGACATTTGTTCACCCCTAGTTGCACAATATTATTGTGAATTTATTTTATTTACTTAAAAATACATTTATTAAAGTATATCATATATATTTAAAAATTAATATAGACTAATGTTTTTTGTTAGGTTAATTGCAAGTTTAGATGCCACTTTGATCTCAAAAGGAAAAATAAACCACTATTCTGTCACTTCTTTTTTAATTTTATTATTTCACTCGCGTGGTGTTAGTATAAATATTGAATAGAAAAGTTGAGACCAAAGAGCTTGACGTAATACCATAGTATTGTTTATAATAAATATAATAGTTGAAAGATCTAAGGCTTAAACTAGATAAAATTACTAAAATATAAAATTCAGGAGGAACTATGACACCACTTTTATTAGAAGCAATTATTTTCATAACTCTAGCTCTTATTTTCTACACTATTGGAGTCTTGAGTGAAAAGTTTAATAACGAATTAAAAACTTGGCATTTGGTTTTATTTTATTTAGGACTTTTTTTTGACACTTTAGGTACATCTAGAATGACAGAGATCGCAGGTGGTTTTGATTTATCATTACACGGTATAACTGGAGTTCTAGCTATACTACTTATGCTATTCCACGCTATTTGGGCTACCATAGTACTTATAAAAAAAGATGAAGTTAAGATAAAATCTTTTCATAGGTTAAGTATTATCGTCTGGGTAATATGGCTAGTTCCATATTTCTTAGGAATGCTTTTAGGAGTAGGAGTGTTATAATTAAAGTAAATTTTGAAATCTAAATAAAACATAATTATACTGGATAAACCAAAAAAGAGGTCTATGGACCTTTTTTTTATTTAATTATAGTACCTTAATATCTAAATAATAATAAACCACCTCCCCAAAAATTCTAATTAAAATGATTTTTATAGCAAAAAAAGAACCTACAAAATTAATTGTAGGTTCTTATAAAATAAGTTTTGCTTAGTCAACTGCTAGAGCTTTCTTTGCTTGCTTATCTCTATTTCCAGC